>JBJMLJ010000644.1:0-3366 GCA_045805365.1 Thermoleophilaceae bacterium | reverse complement strand
GCGGACGCCGTAGCGCTCGGCGGCCGCGTCGAGGAAGGGCACGACGTTGTCGTGCCTGACGGCGACGCCCTTGGGGACGCCAGTGCTGCCGGAGGTGAAGAGCAGGTAGGCGATCGAGTCGGGCGGAGGCTGAGCCGGCTGCCAGCCGGAGCTGCGCTCGACGGAGTCGGCTGCGACGACGCGGGGCGGCTCCGCCAGCTCGGCGAGCAGCTCCTCGACGAGCTCCGCGCCCTCCGCGTCCACCACCAGGGTCCGCGCGCCCGACCGCTCCAGCATCGCCGCGTTGCGCCGCGCCGGGAAGCGCGGATTGAGGGGGACGTAGCCGTGGCCGGCGAGCAGGGCGCCGAGCACCGCCGCGTACGCCGTCGGGCTGCGCCCGGCCAGCACAGCCGAGAGGGGGCCCTCGCCGAGCTCCGCGCCTATCCCGCACGCGCGCGTGTATAGCGCTTCGTACGAGAGCGTCTCGCCGTCCAGCTCGAGCGCCGGGCGCGACGGATGCCGCTCTACCGAGCGCAGGAAGCCGGAGCTGAGCGTCCGTTCGGGCCCCATGGCAGGGCTATTGCAGCACGAGGCTTCATCGGAAAGGAACGGTCCCTGCTCACGTTCTCTCCGTGATGGATTCCGCCCGGCTGGTAGTCGTCTCGCCGGTCCACAACGAGGCCGGCCACATCGAGCGCGTGGCTCGCTCGCTGGCGAGGCAGTCGCTGCGACCGGCGACCTGGATCGTCGTCGACGACGGCTCCGACGACACGACGTCGGAGCTGCTCGAGCGCCTCCAGCCTGAGCTCGACTTCCTCACCGTTCTGCGGCTGCCGGCCGCGGAGGAGACCCGCGACCCGCGCGCCGCGGCCGCCGTGGCGCGGGCCTTCAATGCGGGCCTCGCGCTCGTCGAGCTGAGCGAGTTCGACTTCGTCGCCAAGCTCGACGCCGACGTCGAGCTGCCGTCCGACTACTTCGAGGCCATTCTCGGGCGCATGCGAATCGACCCGTCCCTGGGCATCGCCTGCGGCAACCTCGTCGAGCCGGCCGGAACGGACTGGACGCGGATCAGCATCCCGCGGCATCACGTCGACGGCGCGTTCAAGCTCTACACGCGCCGCTGCCTGCTGGACATCGGCGGCATCCGCGAGTGCCTCGGCTGGGACACGATCGACGAGACCTACGCGCGCATGAACGGCTACAGGACCCGCTCCTTCTCCGACCTCGTCGCGCGCCACCACAGCCCGTCGGCAGCTTCCCGGGGCCGCCTGCGCGGGCGTGAACAGCAGGGCGCCGTTGCCTGGATCGCGCACTATGGGCTCGGCTGGGTAGCCGTCCGCTCCCTCAAGGTCGCGGCGCAGCGAAGGCCGCGGATCATCTCGGGGTTCGCCTTCTTTTACGGGTACGGGTGGGCCGGGGCGCGCCGGGTGTCCCGGGTCGACGACCCCGAGTTTCGGCGTTACGTGCGCGGCGAGCTCCGCAGCCGGTTGCTGGCCAGCCTCGGCCCGCACCCGGCGTAGGTTTGCCGGGCGTTTGCAGGCCGAGAAATGGACGAACGGCCCACTGGCGGTGAGGCCCGACCGGTGCTACCAAGGGACGTACCCCATGGGCCAGGACGGCCCGGACTACGGGGCAACTGGTCCATATGCCAAGGACGGCACCCGCATCGAACGCAGTCGAACCTCCCCTTGCCGGGAGGCTCTTCGAGGGCTTCCCACACGGGCTCCTCATACTCGACCGGAGTGGAGCGGTCGAGGTCGCCAACCGCGCGGCCGTGGAGCTGCTCGAGGTGGCCGTGCCCGGCGAACGGCGCTGCTGCGACCTGTTCGGCTGCCGGGCGGCCGGCGGCTCCCTGTCCGGGGTTTGCCTGAGCGAGATCGTCCCGGCGGCGGCGGAGGACTACCTCGAGCTGAGGATCGAACTGCGCGCGGGATCCGCCTGGCTCACCGCGGCCGCGATGGACGACAGCCGCATCGTCGTCCAGGTGCGCCGCACCGGGACGTCCCGCTTCGTGCACTCCGAGAGCGCCTCCTCCCCCGTGCTCTACGTCTCGGCGCTTGGCCCGCTGCAGGTAGAGCGCGACGGCGAGCCGGTCGGCGGGCCCTGGCTCGAGCAGCGGCCGGGCGAGCTGTTCAAGTACCTCGTCTGCGAACGGCATCGGCCGGCGTCCTCGGACCGGATCACCGCCGCTCTCTGGCCCCAGGCGGACACAAGCGCGGTCGGCCGCGTGCGCTACTTCGTCCACAAGCTGCGCGACGCGCTCGAGCCCGACCGCGACCGAGGCCACTCCACGTTCGTGGTAGGCGGCCGGCGGGGCTACGCGCTCCACCGAGGGCTCGTGAGGCTCGATATCGACGACTTCGAGCAGCGGGTCACCGCCGGATTGGCGGCGTTCGCCCGCGGCGACTCGGGCGCGGCCGCGGACCTGCTCGGCCGCGGGCTCGCCCTGTACCGCGACGAATTCCTCGCCGACGAGCCATACGCGGTCTGGGCGCTCGCCGAGCGCGACCGCCTGCGCGACATGGCGTCCCGCGCGCTGCGAATCCTCTTCCAGCAGTCGCTTCTGCGCGGAGACCTCGACGGCGCAGACGCTCACCTGAGGCGCCTGATCGGGTTGGAGCCCTTCGACGCCAACCTGCATCGCCACTACGTGGAGGTGTCCCTGCGGCTGGGGCGCCGCGGCGAGGCACAGCGCCGCTACGCGGAGCTCCGCCAGCGGATGCTGTTCGAGTTCGGGGAGGAGCTCGAATTCGGGTTCAGCGAGCTCCTCGCCTCAGGCGAGCGCCAGCTGCACCTCGGCTGGGCGGAAAATGGACCTAACCAGGTCGTTCACTCGATGTGAGCCGCCATGTGCCACCACGCGTTGGGATCGTCGGCGGCGGCATCCTCGGTACCGGCCTCGCCCTGAGGCTGGCGCAGCGGGGCGCCCCCGTGACCCTGCTCGAGCCCGGCCCTTCGCTCGAAGGTCTCGCCGGCAACATGGACCTCGGCGGCCACCACGTCGACCGCTTCTACGACGTGATCACGCGGGCCGACCGGGACTTGCTGGCGATGGCGGACGAGGTCGGGCTCGGCGACCAGGTCCGCTTCCGCCCGGTCGGCGCCGGTCTCTACGTCGACGGCGAGCTGCATGACCTGGGCGGCCTCCAGGACCTGCTCCGGCTCTCTCCGCTGAGCCCTCTGGCCCGGCTCCGGCTCGGCTGGTTCGTGGAGCAGTGCGAGCATCGCTCCGACTTCGACAGGCTCGACGACGTCCCGCTCGAGCGCTGGCTGCGCCGGCACTGCGGCAGGCAGGTCGTCGACCGGATCTGGAAGCCGCTGCTCGCCTCGCGCCTCGACGCGGACTTCGGCGACCTACCAGCCAGCTACGTGTTGGCGCGCGCACGG
>JBJMLJ010000643.1:0-2275 GCA_045805365.1 Thermoleophilaceae bacterium | reverse complement strand
CGATGGGCCTGATCAAGGAGGGCGACGACTACACGGTCCTCACGGACATCGCCGGCGTCGAGGACCACCTCGGCGACATGGACTTCAAGGTCGCCGGCACTTCGAACGGCATCACGGCGCTCCAGATGGACATCAAGATCTCGGGCGTCACCTTCGACATCCTGCGCGACGCGCTCACGCAGGCCCGCGAGGCGCGCCTGACGATCCTCGACAAGATGCACGACGCGATCGCCGAGCCGCGGTCGGAGCTGTCCCAGTACGCCCCGCGGATCAGCGCGATCCAGATCGACACGGAGAAGATCGGCGCGGTCATCGGCAAGGGCGGCGAGACGATCCGGGCGCTGTCCGAGGAGTTCGACGCCCAGATCGACATCGACGACGACGGCACGGTCCGCATCTACGCGCAGACGGGCGACCAGGGCGATGCCCTCGTGGACCGGATCCGCCAGATGACGAAGGAGGTCGAGGTCGGCGACGAGTTCACCGGCAAGGTGGTCAAGACGACCACCTTCGGCGCCTTCGTCGAGCTCGCCAAGGGCACCGACGGCCTGCTTCACATCTCGAACCTGGCGCCGGGCGGCGAGCGGGTCGACACCGTGGAGGACGTCGTCAACCGCGGCGACGAGGTGAACGTCAAGGTGGTCGAGGTCGACCCGGAGCGCGGCCGCATCGGCCTGCGCCTCGCGGACGACCCCGAGGTCGAGGGCAAGTCGGCCGAGGAGCTGGCGAAGGTAGGCACCGGCGACCGCGGGCCCCGAGGCGGCGGCCGCGGCGGTGGCGGCGGACGGCGGCGCGAGGGCGGCAACGGCCGGCGCCGTGACGGGGGAAGGCGCTAGGAGCCAGGACCTAGGATCTAGCTCCTAGATCCTCGATGACTGAGGCTCACCGGATCTCCACGCTGCCTTCGGGCGTCAGGGTCGTAACGGAGGCGGTGCCCTCCGTCCGCTCGATCGCCCTCGGGTTCTGGATCAGGGCCGGCTCTCGGGACGAGGCCGGCGACCAGGCCGGCATCTCGCACTTCCTCGAGCACCTGCTGTTCAAGGGCACGGACCGCTTCAGCTCGTTCCAGATCGACGAGCTGTTCGACGCCATGGGCGCCGAGGTCAACGCGGGGACGGGGAAGGAGACGACCTCGGTCTACTCGCGCTTCCTCGACCGCCACCTGGAGCGCGCCTTCGACGTGCTCCAGGACATGGTGCTGCGGCCGGCCTATCCGGACATCGACTCCGAGCGCCAGGTCGTGATCGAGGAGATCGCGATGTACGAGGACGAGCCGCAGGACAAGGTCCACGACGTGCTCGCCGGCGCGGTCTTCGGCGACCACCCGCTGGGACGGCCGATCATCGGGCGGGCGGACGTGGTGTCGTCGGTACCCATACCCGACATCGCCGCCTGGCACGACGCCCGCTACGTCGGGCCGAACATGGTCGTGGCGGCCGCCGGCAACGTGGAGCACGAGCGCGTCGTCGAGCTGACCAAGGGCGCCTTCGGCGAGGCCCAGGGCGATCTCCCCACCGGGCCGCAGCTCCCGAACGGCCACCGGCCGACCGTCGCCTTCCACCGCAAGGACACCGAGCAGTACCACCTCTGCGTGGGCGCGCCGGGCATCCCGCGGGGCGACGATCGCCGCTTCACGCTGCGCGTGCTCGACACGCTGCTCGGCGGCTCGAGCTCGTCGCGGCTGTTCCAGGAGGTGCGCGAGAAGCGCGGCCTCGCCTACTCCGTGTACTCGTACGCCAGCCACTACGCCGACTCGGGCCAGGTGGCGATCTACGTCGGCACGCGGCCCGACAACGTGCGCGAGGCGATGGACGTGATCGGCAACGAGCTCCATCGCCTCCAGGACAACGGCGTCGACGAGGAGGAGCTCGAGCGCGCCCGCGAGAACGTCAAGGGCCGCACGGTGCTGTCGATGGAGTCGACGCTGTCACGGATGAACCGCCTGGGCACCTCGCTCTTGATGGATGTCCCGATCCTCACGCTCGACGAGCTGATCGCCGAGATCGACGCCGTGACCATGGACGACGTGACGGCGCTGGCGCGCGACCTGTTCGTCCCGGAGGGGATGTCCGCCGCCGGCATCGGCGCGGACGAGGAGGCCTTCCGTTCGGCTCTCGCTGCGGTCAACCCGGCGCTGGAGGCCGCGTGATCGACGCGCTCGAGGTGCTGCGCTTCGAGCGGGGCGGCGAGCGGCGCGAGTTCGAGAAGGGCAGCTACGTGTCGCTGCACTTCCTGGGCGCCGACACCTACGCCCGGAAATGATCAACGTGGCCGT
>JBJMLJ010000642.1:0-2272 GCA_045805365.1 Thermoleophilaceae bacterium | reverse complement strand
GTGAGCTTCATGCGCGGCGCCGACGCCTGGGCCGGCACGATCAAGTCCGGCGGCAAGACCCGCCGGGCGGCCAAGATGGTCGTGCTCGACGTCGACCACCCCGACGTCCTCGACTTCATCTGGTGCAAGGCCAAGGAGGAGGACAAGGCCGCCGCGCTGCGCGACGCCGGGTTCGACATGTCGATCGACGGCGAGGGCTTCTACTCGATCCAGTACCAGAACGCGAACAACTCGGTCCGCGTGTCCGACGAGTTCATGGACCGCGCCGAGCGCGGCGAGGACTGGGAGCTGACGGCGCGGGTCGACGGCCGCGTGCTTGAGACCATTCCCGCGCGCGACGTGTTGTCGCAGATCTCCGAGGCCGCCTGGAAGTGCGCCGATCCGGGCGTCCAGTACGACACGACGATCAACGCCTGGCACACCTGCCCGGTGTCCGGACGGATCAACGCCTCGAACCCGTGCTCCGAGTACATGCACGTCGACGACTCGGCCTGCAACCTGGCGTCGATCAATTTGCTCAAGTTCCGCCGGGCGGACGGCACGTTCGACGTCGAGACCTTCGAGCACGTGGTCGACGTGATGATCCTGGCGCAGGAGATCGTCGTCTCGCCGTCCTCGTATCCGACCGAGCAGATCGGCCGCAACGCCCGCGACTTCCGCCAGCTCGGCCTGGGCTACGCCAACCTCGGCGCGCTTCTGATGGCGTCCGGCCTGCCCTACGACTCGGACGAGGGCCGGGCGGTCTGCGGCGCCATCACCTCGCTGATGACGGGTCGCGCGTATAGGAAGTCGGCCGAGGTCGCCGGGGCGCTCGGGCCGTACGCCCGGTTCGAGGAGAACCGCGAGCCGCACCTGCACGTGATGCGCAAGCACCAAGCGGCGGCGTATGAGATTTCAGATGAGCTCTCCCCCGACCCGGTTTTGCTCGCCGCCGCCCGCCGCTCCTGGGACGAGGCCGTGGCGGCGGGCGAGGAGCACGGCTACCGCAACGCCCAGGCGACCGTCCTGGCGCCCACCGGGACGATCTCGTTCCTGATGGACTGCGACACGACCGGCATCGAGCCCGACTTCTCGCTGGTCAAGTTCAAGGAGCTGGTGGGCGGCGGCCAGATGACGATCGTCAACCGCACGGTGCCGCCGGCGCTGCGGACGCTCGGCTACTCGGAGCCCGAGATCGACCAGATCGAGGCCTACCTCGCGGAGAACGCGACGATCATCGGCGCCCCAGGCCTTCGCTCGGAGCACCTCCCGGTCTTCGACGTGGCCGTCGGCGAGCGGGCCATCTCGCACATGGGCCACATCAAGATGATGGCGGCGGCCCAGCCGTTCATCTCGGGCGCGATCTCGAAGACCGTGAACCTGCCGGAGACGGCGACGGTCGAGGACGTGGCCGACGCCTACGTCCAGGGTTGGAAGCTCGGCCTGAAGGCGCTGGCGATCTACCGCGACGGTTCGAAGACGGCGCAGGCGCTGCGGACGGAGGCCAAGGAGTCCAAGGACGAGCCAGTCGTCGCGGAGCCGGAGCCCAAGCCCCTCCGGCGCCGCATGCCGAAGGAGCGCGAGTCGATCACCCACAAGTTCTCGATCGCCGGCCACGAGGGCTACATCACGGCGGGCAAGTACGAGGACGGGACCGTCGGCGAGATCTTCCTGACCGACATCGGCAAGGAGGGCTCAACCCTCCGCGGAATGATGAACGCGTTCGCCACCTCGGTCTCGATCGCGCTCCAGTACGGCGTCCCCCTCGAGACTCTCGTCCGCAAGTTCAGCTACATGAGGTTCGACCCCGAAGGCATCACGACCAACCCGGAGATCCCCTTCGCGAAGTCGATGCCGGACTACATCATGCGCTGGCTCTGCAGCCGCTTCTGCGACGCCGAGCTCCAGGAGGAGCTGGGCATCCTGACCCCCGAGGTCAGGGCGCGGAAGGAAGCGGAGCAGGCGCTGATGAGGGGCGACGCCCCGGCGCCGACGGCGGATGCCGGGAACGGCCACGCCGGGAATGGCGGCAACGGAGCACCAGAGGCCTCAGCCTCGCCGGCGCCGTCCACGCCCCAGCCCGCGGCGGCGGCCTTCACCGACGACCCCCCCGTGACCCCCGCGAAGCTGCAGGGCCTCGAGCTAGGCCCGGCCTGCGCCCAGTGCGGCGGGATGATGCAGCGGACGGGCTCGTGCTACACGTGCTCGAGCTGCGGGAACAACACGGGCTGCGGTTAGCTAGCCCGGAGAACGGGCCTGTAGTAGCGGGCCGCGTGGAGTGCCACGGCTTCTG
>JBJMLJ010000641.1:0-7214 GCA_045805365.1 Thermoleophilaceae bacterium | reverse complement strand
GAGCCGTTCTGGCGCAGGAGGGCGGTGAAGCCCTCCTTGGTCATCCCGTCCATCATCTCCTCGCCCGTGCCCGGCGTCCGCGCCGCCTCCGCCACGCCGTGCCAGCGGCCTTCGGGGAAGAAGCCCGTGGCGCTGAGCACCATGTGGCTGACGGCGTCCGGGTGCTCGCAGGCCCACCAGCAGCCGATCAGCCCGCCCCAGTCGTGCAGGACGAGCGCGACCCGCTCCAGCCCGAGCTCGCCGCGGAACTCCCCGATCGACTCCACGTGTCGCTCCCACGTGTGCGGCGGATCGCTGGGCGAGTCGCCGAAGCCGAGCAGGTCCGGTGCAAGCGACCGCCAGCCGCGCTCCGCCAGGGCGGGCATCACGTGCCGCCACATGTGCGACGACTCCGGGTAGCCGTGCAGGAGCAGCGCGACGGGCCCGTCGGCCGGCCCCGCCTCGCGGTAGTGCAGCGTCATACCGTCGCGGCCTCGGCCACCAGGCGGGAGAAGAGGCGCTCCAGCCCGGGCCGCAGCACCTTTTGCTCGAAGGCCGCGTCGGGCAGCGACAGCTGCGCCAGCACGAACCCCGAGATGGCGGCCACCACGATCGGCGCGTCCGACTCGGGCTCCTCCGAGCCGGCGGCGCGCAGCCCGAGCTCAGCGAGCCGCAGGTGGGCGGTATGCCAGCGCTCCACCTCGTCGCGCAGCCTCGGGCGGCGGCCGGCCTCGAGCGCCAGCTCGGCGAGGGCGACGTGGCGGCCCCGGTCGAGCGCAAGGTCGCCGGCCAGCTCGGCCGCGACGGCGGCCGCCCACTCGGCGATCGAGAGGTCCCGCGGCGCCAGGTTCACCACCAGCCGCTCGAGGCGCTCGACCTCCTCGCGCGCCGCGAGGCGGAGCGACTCCTCGAGCAGCTCGTCGCGCGAGGAGAACCAGTAGGTGGTGGCCGACAGCGGCAGGCCGGCCGCGGCGGCCACGGCGCGGTGGGTCACGGCGTCGGCTCCGTGCTCGCCGATCACCGCGAGGGTGGCTCGCAGGATCGCTTCGCGCCGAGCCTCGCCCTTTGGTACATTCGTTCCACTCACCGGTACAAACGTACCATGGCAGTCGCAACCCGCGGAATCGACTACACCGACCTGTACGCCCGCTGGGAGCGGGGCAACTGGCGCTCGACCGAGATCGACTTCTCGGAGGACGCCCGCCAGTGGCGCGAGGACTTCACCGAGTTCGAGCGCAAGGCGGCGCTGTGGAACTACGCGATGTTCTTCTGGGGCGAGGACGCCGTCGCCGACGGCCTCTCTCCGTACATCGAGGCCGCGCCGCGCGAGGAGCAGAAGTACTTCCTCACGACGCAGCAGGTCGACGAGGCCCGCCACGCGGTCTTCTTCAGCCGCTTCATGCACGAGGTCTGCGGCATCGAGGGCGAGACCATCGGCGACCGCCTCGAGGCCATCAAGCCGGAGCTCTCGTGGGGGTTCCGCAAGGTCTTCGGCCGCCTCGAGCAGATGTGCGACGAGCTGCGCGCCGATCCCTCGGTGCCCAACATGGCTGCGGCGGTCACCCTCTACCACGTCATCATCGAGGCCACGCTCGCCCAGCCGGGCCAGCACTTCATCACCAGCTACCTGACCGACAGCGACCGCCTGCCCGGCTTCCGCGCGGGGATGGAGAACGTCTCCGCCGACGAGCAGCGGCACATCGGCTTCGGCGTCAAGCTCCTCGCCGACCTGGTCGAGCTGGATCCCGACTGCCGCTACGCGGTGGCCGACCTCCTGCGCGAGGTGATCCCCTGGACCGCGTCGGTGCTCGTCCCACCGGGCTGGGACGAACGCTATGTGGAGGTCTTCGGCTTCACGATGGAGGACCTCGGCGAGGAGGGCGCCACGTCGCTCGAGACCAAGCTGCGCAGCGCCGGCCTGCCGATCGACGACCTGCCGGGACCCCCGGTGTTCCCGGTGCCGGGCACCCCGCGGGAACGCGCGATACGCGGCAAGCGGCTGATCAAGGCCGGCTACCTGGGCGAGAAGACCGGGCCGCCGTCGAAGGACGAGGGCGACATGGAGGTGCTGTTCGAGTCGGTCGCGAGCGGCTTCGACACCGAGGCGGCTCCGAACGGCGGCGGCGTCCTCCAGTGGGAGTTCGCGGACGCCGAGCCCTGGCACGTCGTCGTCGCCAACGGCGCGACCCGCCATGTGCGCGGCCGTGTCGAGAGCCCCACGGTCACGTTCCGCTCGCGCTTCGAGGACTTCGTCGACGTCGTCGCCGGCCGCGAGGACCCGCGCCGCCTGTTCGCCACCCGCCGCCTCAAGCTGCGCGGCAACTACATCTGGCTCTGGCGCGCCCGCGGGATGTTCCCGCTCTAGGCGCCCGCGTCACAATTGGGGGGCGGTGACCACGGCCCCCACCAGCACGCGCCTCCTCGACAACTACGTCGGCGGCCGCTGGGTGCCGTCCACCTCCTCCGAGGCGCTCGACGTGACCAACCCGGCGAGCGGCGACGTGCTCGCCCGCGTCCCGCTGTCGAGCGCCGCCGATCTCGACGCGGCGGTGTCGGCCGCCCACGAGGCGCTGCCCGCCTGGCGGGCCGTGTCCGTGATCGAGCGGGCACGGCGGCTCTTCGTCTTGCGCGAGCGGCTCGATGCCCGCCGCGAGGACCTTGCCCGCTCGGTGACCACCGAGATGGGCAAGACGCTCGCCGACGCTCGGGCCGAGGTGGCGCGCATGATCGAGATGGTCGAGTGCGCCTGCGCGGTGCCCACCACGATGCAGGGCAAGATCCTCGAGGACGTCTCGCGCAACGTCGACGCCGAGACGGTCCGCCAGCCGGTCGGCGTTTGCGCCGCCATCGTGCCCTTCAACTTCCCGGCGATGGTGCCGTTCTGGTTCCTCCCGTTCGCGATCGCCTGCGGCAACAGCTTCGTCCTGAAGCCGTCCGAGCAGGTGCCGCTCACGCAGCAGATCGCCTTCGAGGTGCTCGACTCGCTCGACCTCCCGGCGGGGGTCGTGAACCTGGTGAACGGCGGGCGCGCGGTGGTGGAGGGCATCCTCGACCATCCGGGAATCGACGCGGTGTCGTTCGTCGGCTCGGCGCCGGTGGCCCGGATCGTCTACGAGCGGGCGGCCAAGTCCGGCAAGCGCGTACAGGCGCTCGGCGGCGCCAAGAACCACATGGTCGTGATGCCGGACGCCGTGATGGACCAGACCGCGGCGGGCATCATCGGCTCCGCCTTCGGCGCGGCCGGCCAGCGCTGCATGGCCGGCTCGGCGGTGGTCACCGTCGGCGAGGCCCACGACAAGCTCCTGCCGCCCCTGCGGCAGGCGACCGGGGCGCTCCGCCTGGGCGACGGGCTCGACGAGGAGGTCGACGTGGGCCCGGTCGTCTCGCCGACCGCCCGCGACCGCATCCGCTCCGCGATCGCGCGCGCTCTCGAGGAGGGCGCCACGGCGGTGGTCGACGGACGCGAGGCGGAGGGCGGTGCCGGCGGCGCGTGGGTCGGCCCGACGATCCTCGACGACGTGACGCCGGACATGGAGGCGGGACGCGACGAGATCTTCGGCCCGGTCCTCTCGATCATGCGCGCCGGCACGCTGGACGAGGCGATCGAGCTGGTGAACCAGAGCCCGTTCGGCAACGGCACCTCGATCTTCACCGAGTCCGGGGCGGCGGTGAGACGCTTCCGCCACGACGTCCAGGTGGGCATGGTCGGGGTGAACGTGGGCGTCGCGGCGCCCGTCGCCTTCTTCCCGTTCTCGGGCTGGAAGGACTCCTTCCTCGGCGACCTGCACGCGCACGGCCCCGACGCGGTCGAGTTCTTCACCCGCAAGAAGACGATCACGAGCCGCTTCTTCTCGACGGGGCAGGGGAGCGGCGCCTACTTCGTGGAGAGCTAGGAGCTAGGAGCTAGGTCCTAGGGACTAGGACCAATTGCCACTGGGCGCGCGGCGCCCGCCTGGGCACAATCGGTTCCTATGAGAACTCCAAGCGAACGCATAACCGACGAGGTCACCTCCTGGCCGGGAGTCGAGGCCGGCTACGGCAAGCGCGGTGAGTGGGGCTTCTCAGTCGGCCCCCGCGAGATCGGTCACCTGCACGGCGACCACGCCGCCCACTTCTTCTTCGGCAGCGAGCTCGGGCCGCGGTTGAAGGACGAGGGCCGCGTCGTCGATCACCCGGTCTTCCCGGGCAAGTCCGGGCCCGCCGCGCGCAGGATCGAGACCGACGAGGACGTCGAGGACGTCATCGAGCTCATGCGGATCAACTACGACCGCGTCGTTGCGAAGGCAGCCGCCGCGACCTAGGTGGTCGGCCCGCTCCGGGGCGGGATCCCGGGCGCGGGGAGCGGGCAAGCGCTAGCCTCGACTTCGTGCCAGAGGCCGAGGCGCTCGAGCGCAGGACGACCGAGCTGCTCCAGCGGCTGATCCGCTTCAAGACGGTCAATCCGCCGGGTGACGAGGACCAGGCCCAGCAGTTCCTGAAGGAGACGCTGGAGGCAGCCGGCTTCGAGTGCGAGCTCCTGGCCGCCGTCGAGGGCCGGCCCAATCAAGTCGCTCGGCTCAAGGGCTCGTCCGATGGGCCCACGCTCTGCTTGCTGGGGCACGTCGACACCGTGCTCGCCGATCCCGACGACTGGAGCGTCGATCCCTGGTCCGGCGAGCTGCGCGACGACTGCGTCTGGGGTCGCGGAGCGCTCGACATGAAGAGCCAGGTGGCGGCCGAGGTGGCGGCGGCCACGCTCCTCACCGAGGAGGGCTGGCGGCCCGAGGCGGGCGAGCTGATCCTGGTCCTCACCGCCGACGAGGAGGCCGGCGCCGAGTACGGCGCCAAGTGGCTGTGCGAGGAGCACCCCGACAAGGTGCGTTGCGACCTCGTCGTCAACGAGGGAGCGGGCGAGGTGCTCGATTTCGACGGCAGCCGCGTCTACGGTGTCTGCGCCGCCGAGAAGGGCGTCTTCCGCTTCACGCTCGCCACCCGAGGGGTGGCGGGCCACGCGTCGATCCCGCGCATCGGCGACAACGCGCTGACCAAGCTCGCCCCGGTGCTCGAGGCGTTCAGCGACGGCCGGCCGGTCTTCGAGGCGTCGCCCGAGCCGGTGGCGCTGCTCGAGTCGCTCGGCATCGATCCGTCGGACCTGGAGGCGGCCCTTCAGGAGCTCGAGGGGCGCGACCCGCGCGTGGCCGTGCTGGTCGAGCCGATGCTGGGCGTGACGTTCACTCCCACGATGGTCAAGGCGTCGGAGAAGATCAACGTGATCCCGGCGCGCGCCGAGCTGAAGGTGGACTGCCGCGTGCCGCCCGAGCTCGGCGAGGAGCACGCCCGGGCGCGCGTGTCCGAGCTGCTCGGGGACAATGGCTACGAGGTCCGCTTCGACGAGACGGTCGTCGGCAACCGGTCGCCGATCGACACGCCGCTGATGGACGCGATCCGCGAGTTCGTCGAGAGCGAGGACCCGGGGGCTCGGGTGGCGCCCGTGATGCTCCCCGGGTTCTCCGACTCGCGCTGGTTCCGCGACGCCTTCCCCGACTGCACCGCCTACGGCTTCTTTCCCCAGAACGAGATGGACCTGTTCGAGGCAGCGCCGCTGGTGCACGGGGCCGACGAGCGGGTTCCGGTGCGCGACCTCGGGCTGGCGGCCCGCTGCTACGCCTGGCTGGCGCAGGAGCTGCTCCGGTGAGCGAGGAGCGGAGGCCGAGGGTCGGTCGGCCGAGCACCGCAGCAGGTCTTCCAGAGGAGAAGCTCCGGCTCGGCGGCATGGCCCTGCGCAACGGCCTGCTCGTGCACGGGCCGACGCACTGGGCCGCGGCGGTGCGGGCCAAGGACGGGGAGCTGAGGGTCGCCTCCGGGCGCAAGCCGGACCTCGGCGGGCGAGCGTCGGAGGGAGTGGCCGGGCTCCGCGGGGTGCTCAAGCTTGCCGAGGCGATCGCCGTGATCCCGCTGGTCAAGCGCGCCCTTCCCGACGCGAAGCTGCCGATGCAGGACCTGCGGACGCTCGGCGCGATGGGCGCTGCGGCTCTCGGTGGCCACGCCATCCGCTCCAGCGGCGGCCGCACGCTCGGACGCGAGGCGGCGGTGGCCGTGCTCAGCGTCGCGCCGGCGCTCATGGCGCTGAGCGGCGGCGACCTGGCCGCCTACCACGGCGTCGAGCACAAGGCGATCGCCGGCTACGAGGACGGGGAGGACGCCGCCGAGGCCGACAAGGAGCACGAGCGCTGCGGCTCGCACCTGGTGGCGCCGATGCTCGCCGCGGCCACCGTGGGCAACGTCGCCGCCCGCAGGGCAGGCCTGCGCGGCCCGGCGGCGGAGGCGGCGGTGGGGCTGGGCAGCGCGGCGGTGGCGGTCGAGGTCTTCGCCTGGTCGGAGCGCCATTCGGACACGGCCGTCGCCCGGTTGCTGCGGCGGCCCGGCTTCGAGATCCAGCGCGCGATCGGCACCCGCGAGCCGACGAGCCAGCAGCTCGAGGTCGGCCGCGCCGCGCTGACCGAGATCCTGCGGGTCGAGGCGGGGCCGGAGGCCTCGCGGAGCTAATCCTGATGTCGACTACGCGCACCCGGCTCGACCCCTCCGTCTTCCGGCTGCCGGTCGAGCGGATCCGCGAGGGCTACTACTCGGACGCCTACTTCAACTTCACCAAGCAGCTGCTCGAGGAGCGCGGCACCTGCCCCCGGGTGACGATGCAGGTCTTCCAGAAGGGCAGCTCGATCCTCGGCGGGATCGACGAGGCGATCGCCATCCTCAAGCTCTGCTCGGGACGCCACTCGGACGGCGCCTGGGCCGACGGCTGGGACCAGCTCGAGGTCCACGCTCTGCACGAGGGCGACGAGGTCGCGCCCTGGGAGACCGTGATGACGATCGACGGCGACTACGCGCTGTTCGCCCATCTCGAGACCGTCTACCTGGGCTGCCTGGCGCGGCGCAGCCTCGTGATGCGCAACGTGCGCGAGGTCGTCGACGCGGCCGGCGGCAAGCCGATCCTCTTCTTCCCCGCGCGCCACGATCACTGGCTCGTCCAGACGGGCGACGGCTGGGCCGCCCATGTGGCCGGCGCGATCGGCGTGTCCACCGACGCGCAGGCGTCCTGGTGGGGCGGCCGCGGCGTGGGCACCGTGCCGCACGGGCTGATCGCGGCCTTCCATGGCGACACGGTGGCCGCCGCGCACGAGTACGCCGAGCGCTTCGCGGACGAGATGAACGTGACGGTTCTGGTCGACTTCGAGAACGACTCGGTGCGCACGTCG
>JBJMLJ010000640.1:0-1900 GCA_045805365.1 Thermoleophilaceae bacterium | reverse complement strand
GACCGCCGCCCTGGCGGTCAAGGAGCTGCGCGAGCGCGGGCTGAAGGTGGTCGACCTGTCGGCTGACTTCCGCCTCGACCGGGAGAGCTACGAGCGCTGGTACCAGCCGCACGAGGCGCCCGAGCTCCTGGCCGAGGCGGTCTACGGCCTGCCGGAGGCCCACCGCGAGGAGATCAAGGAGGCCTCGCTGGTGGCCGGGCCGGGCTGCAACTCCGCGGCCGCTCTGCTCGCCACCCTGCCGCTTCGCGGGCGGATCGACGACGCCGTGTTCGATATCAAGGCCGGAGTCTCGGGCGCCGGCCGCGAGGCGACCGAGGAGACGCACTACTCGTCGGCCGCCGAGAACGTGAACGCCTACAAGGTCGAGGGCCACCGGCACAGCGCCGAGATCGAGCAGGAGCTCGCGCCGGGACGGTTCAGCTTCGTGACCCACCTGGTGCCGCTCGACCAGGGAATTCTCGCCACCTGCTACCTCACGGTCCCCGGGCTGACGAAGGACGAGGCGAACGACCTCTACCACGAGGCCTACGACGACGAGCCCTTCGTGGAGGTGGCGGACGAGCCCCCGCACACGCGCCACGTCCAGGACACGAACCGCTGCCGCGTGCACGTGACGGTGGTGGGGGACAGGACGATCGCGTTCGCCGCCATCGACAACCTCTGGAAGGGCGCCGCCGGCCAGGCCGTGGAGGACCTCAACCTGATGCTGGGCCTGCCCGAGACCGAGGGGCTCGTATGAGCGCTGTGACCTTCTTTTCCTCGCGCTGGGTCGAGCCGCCCCCGCACATCAGCGAGCTGGAGCCGACCCGGCTCCCGAGCGGCTTCCGCGCCGCCGGGGTGGCCGCCGGCATCAAGTCCCAAGGGCTCGACGTCGGCGTGCTCGTCTCGGACGCGGAGGAGACGGTCTCGGCCGCGCGCTTCACCACCAACGCCCGGGTGGGCGCTCCGGTCATGGTCTCGCGTCAGGCGAGGCTCTCGGAGCTCCGCGCGGTCGCCGCCAACTCCGGCTGCTCGAACGTGGGCGACGGGGAGCGCGGCGTCGAGACCGCGCTTGCGACCCAGGCCGCCGTGGCCTCCGAGCTTGGGGTCGACGTCGACCAGGTCGGGCTCGCCTCGACCGGCATGATCGGGACCGAGCTGCCCCGCGAGCTCGTGGTGCACGGCGCGCACGAGGCCTGCCGCGCCCTGGACGGGGACGCCGGCGACTTCTCGATGGCCATCCTCACGAGCGACAGCGGGCCCAAACGAGCCTGCCTCGAGGTGCGGCTGCCGTCCGGTGAGGTCCGCCTGGCGGCTCAGGCGAAGGGCGCCGGCATGATCTCGCCGCGCTTCGCCACGATGTTCTGCTTCGTCGAGACCGACGCCCGGCTCTCGGCCGAGACGCTCGAGCTCCTCACGGGCGTGACCGTCAAGCGCTCCTTCGACCGGATCTCGGTCGACGGCCAGCTGTCGACGAGCGACACGGTGCTCGCCTTCGCCAACGGCGCCTCGGGCGTGGCCGTCGAGCCCGAGAGCGCGGATGAGCTTGCGCTCGGCGAGGCCATGGACGCGCTGCTGCGCCAGCTCGCGCTCGAGGTGGTCGCCGACGGGGAGGGCGCGCTCCGGGTAGGGCGGATCGTCGTGAACGGCCGCCCCGACGTGGTCGAGCCGGTGGCGCGGGCGGTCGCCGACTCGCCGCTCGTCAAGGCCGCCCTCCACGGCGGCGACCCCAACTTCGGCCGCGTCCTCCAGGCGGCCGGCCAGGTCTGGCCGCCGGGCGAGCAGTTCGTGGCCGACCTCGAGATCGAGGGGCGCCAGGTGGTCTCGGCCGGCAACGCCCTCGAGCTTGCGCCCGCCGAGCTGAGCGAGCTCGAGGCCGCCGTCCAGGCCGACGAGGTCGAGATCGTCCTCACCGTGCCCG
>JBJMLJ010000639.1:0-3176 GCA_045805365.1 Thermoleophilaceae bacterium | reverse complement strand
CGAGCGGCAGGAGATGGAAGAGCGGGAGCAGGACGTGCGGCTCGACCGGGAACCAGCGGTTCGGCGTCTGGACGAAGTAGCGGCCCGACACGCGCCGGATCTCGCCCGCGACCTGGCCACGGTCGGACGGCGGCACGTGCTCGATCAGGGAGGTCGAGTAGGCGATGTCGAAGCGGTCGTCCGGGAACGGGAGGCGGCGCGCATCCGCCTGCACGAAGCGGTCGCGGCCACCGGCGAAGGCGGGCCGGTCGGTCATGTCGACGCCGGTGACCCGAGCCTCGGGCTCGAGCGCCGCGAGCCCCGTGTTCCCGCAACCCACGTCGACGACCTCCTCATCGCTAGTGGGCCGCATCAGCTGGTGGTAGAGCTCCAGGCGCCGGCCGCGGCTGCGAGCGGAGAACCGCTCGGCCACCCTGGTCCGCAGGCCGCGGCGGGCCTCGCGGTAGACCTGTGGAGGGGTGCCGGTTGCGCGGGTGCCCACCGCGAGATCGTAGGTCGATCGCTCAACCTGAGGCCGGATCGCGCCGAAGAAAGAGGGATGACCGCGAGATTGGTTCAGCGGGTCACCGTCGTCGCGCTGGTCTGCGCCACCCTGATCGCCGCCGCGACTGCGTACCTGGTACCGACACACAGACTGCACGCGACCCGCTCCGGCCGGATCGCCGACGCGCGCCACCGGATCGACGACTCCCTGCGCCGTCGCGCCTACTACCTCGAGGACGTGGCCGACATGGTCGGCGTCCACGACGACGCGGACGTCATGGAGTTCTCCCGCTATGCGCACGTTCGGGGGCGCGAGGAGGGCTCGATCGTCGCCGTCCAGTGGCTGCGGCGCTCGCCCTCCGGCAAGCTCCTGCCGCCGGTCGGGGTCAGCCCGGACCCCGTGCTCGTGACGCCGGCCGACGGCAACCAGGCGCTGGCCGACGCGGCGAAGCAGGCCACCGCGGCGGGGCCGGTGAGCCTGGCGTCCAGACGCAAGAAGGTCGCGATCTCCAAGCCGGTACGACTCGCCAACGGCGACTCGGGCTTTTACCTGGCCGTGCCCGTGCAGGCCCACCGATTCAGCGGCCTGCTCTCGAAGAGGGAGTCGCAGAGCGCGGTCGTCGGCCTGATCGACGCCCAGGTGCTCGTCGGCGAGGAGCTGTCGGGCAAGCCGAACGCGCTTCGCTTGCGGGACCAGGTCACGCCGCTCGCGAGCGTGGGCTCCGGGCTCCAGAACGCGACCCGGGCGATCGTCCCGGCGGCGGGGCGGCAGTGGGTCCTCAGCGTCGACGGCGGCTCGCTCAGCGCGCTCGAGAGGATGCTCCCCTGGCTGATCCTGGCGATCGGGTTGGGCCTCGCGATGACCGTCGAGCTGTCGCTCCGGTACTCCTTCCAGCGCCGGGAGATGGCCCTGCGACTCGCTCGAGAGCGCAGCAGCGAGCTGGCGCACTCGACCGCGATGATCCAGCGGATCACCGGCGCGATCGACGAGTGCTTCTACACGTACACACTCGACCCGGACGGCAGCGCGCTGACGCGTTTCGCCACGTCGGGCTGGGGCCGGGTGTTGGGGATCCCCGAGGATTCCGAGGACGCCGCCGTCGCCTGGGCGCGGGCGGTCCACCCCGACGACGCGGACGCGCACGGGCGCGCCCGCGAGCGCCTGCGGGCCGGCGAGTCGACCGATCTCGAGTTCCGCGTGCTCGACTCCGACGGCGAGGTCCACTGGCTGTGGGCGCGTGAGCACCCCGTCGGCGAGGACGACGGAGCGGTGGTGGTCGACGGCGTGGTGTCGGACATCAGCGGCCGCAAGGCCGCCGAGGGCGAGCTCGAGCAGGCGCACGCGGAGGCCGACCGGCTGTCGCGCATGGACGCGCTCACCGGCGTCTTCAACCGGCGACACTTCAGCGAGGTGCTCGCGGGCCAGCTGGCGAGCTCCGGCCGCCTCCGGCTCGCGCTCCTGATGATCGACCTGGATCACTTCAAGCGGGTCAACGACGTCCACGGCCACCTGATCGGCGACGCCGTCCTGCGGGCGTCGGCCGAGCGGATCGCGTCGATGCTCCGCGCCTCCGACTGCCTGGCTCGCTGGGGCGGCGAGGAGTTCGCGGTGCTCGCGCCGGCCACGGACCGCGACGGCGCCGCACGTCTTGCCGAGCGGGCGCGGGAGACCCTGGCCGAGCGCCCGGTCGAGGTCGACGGCATCGGGATCGACCTCACCGCCTCCATCGGCGTGGTCGTGGCGGGACCGGGGCGCGATACACCCGACTTGCTCGTCGAAGCCGCGGACCAGGCGCTCTACGCGGCCAAGGACGCCGGCCGCAACTGCGTGCGCGTGCACGCCGACGAGGCCACGGCGCCGGCAAGGCCGGCCGCGCTCTCGTAGCCGGCGCGGGCCGGCGCTCAGCTCGTCGGGGTCTTGCGCCTGATCTTCGTCTTGTAGCGGACGTACTTGTCGTGGCCGCGGCTGTAGCGCCAGTAGCTGACCTTCTTCACCGAGCCGCAGCAGAGCGGCTCGCCGGGCCGGGTGAAGACCTCGGCGAGCGCGATCTCCTTGCCGCGGTAGCGGCGCGACCGCTCGCCGACCTTGACCTCGAAGCTCGAGACCTCGCCGTTCGTGCCGCGCGGCGCGTGGGTCGGCTTCCTCGAGGTGTACTTGAAGAGGTAGCGGGCCTTGCGGCATGGCGTTCCGGCGTGCTTGCGCCACGCCACGACCCGCGTCTCGCCCTGCCTCGCCGAGGCACCCGAGCGCATGTCGAGGAAGACCTCGGCGCCGCGCCGCGTGTCGATCCGGCGCAGCTTGAGGGCGACCACGCCGTCCTCCTCGCCGGACACCTTCTGGTCGATCACGGTCGACCCGCAGGTGTCGCTGATGTGGACCTGGGTCGGGTCGAACTCGTCGGAGACGCCAGGCAGGTCGACCTGCGCGGTGTAGACCGTCTCCTTGGCCGCGTCGCCGTCCAGGTCGCCGTGCTTGGTGACGGTGTGCGTGAAGCCGAACGCGGGCGCGCACAGCGCCAGGGCGAGCAGGGCGGTCAAGGAGAGCTTGCGCACCGCCCCTCACCGTAAGCTCTGGACGCGTGTTGCGCTACCGGTTTCTGTTCGAGCAGATGGTGCGCAGGGAGCTGCGCCAGAAGTACAAGGGCTCGGCCCTGGGGGTTGTCTGGTACCTGATCAACCCGATCGTGCTCATG
>JBJMLJ010000638.1:0-9998 GCA_045805365.1 Thermoleophilaceae bacterium | reverse complement strand
GGAGATCGTGCTGCCGATCCTGGAGCGCTCCGGCGCCAAGGTCGGCGAGGACTTCTTCCTCGGCTACGCACCCGAGCGCGTGGACCCCGGCAACAAGCAGTGGAGCGTGCGCAACACGCCGAAGCTCGTTGCGGGCGTGACCGACGAGTGCCTCCGGCGCACCCAGCAGCTCTATAGCCAGATCGTCGACACCGTCGTACCGGTCTCCAGCCCGGCCGTGGCGGAGACCGCGAAGCTCCACGAGAACACCTTCCGCGCGGTGAACATCGCGCTTGCGAACGAGCTGGCGCTGATGTGCGACCGGCTCGGCATCCCGGTCTGGGAGGTCATCGACGCCGCCAAGACGAAGCCGTTCGCCTTCCTCGCCCACTACCCGGGCCCGGGCCTCGGCGGCGACTGCATCCCGGTCGTCCCCCACTTCCTCTCCTGGCGGCTGCGCGAGTACGGCTACTCGGCCCAGCTGATCGACGCCGCGCATGAGGTCAACGCACACATGCCGGTCTATGTGGTGCAGAAGATCTCCGAGGCGCTCAACGACTCCAGCAAGCCGATCAAGGGCTCGCGGCTGCTGCTCCTCGGGATGGCCTACAAGAGCGACGTGCACGACACGCGCGAGTCGCCGAGCCTCGAGGTGATGCGGCAGCTGCTCGAGCGCGGCGGCGAGGTGCGCTATTGCGACCCGTGGGTGCCCGACCTCGAGCTCGAGGGAACGAAGCACGAGAGCGTTCCCTGGGGGCCCGAGGCGGTCTCGTGGGCCGACTGCGTGGTGCTGCTCACCCCGCACCGCGAGTTCGCGGACCCGGACCCGTGGGAGCAGGCGGAGCTCGTCGTCGACACCCGCAACACCGTTCCGCCGGGCCCGAACGTCCACTCGATCTAGTTGGCTCGCATCCTCGTCCTCGGGGCGGGCTACGTCGGCGCCGCGCTGGGGGCACGGGCCCTCGACGAGGGACACGAGGTGACCCTCGCCGACAATTGGTACGCGACCGAGCGCGCCCAGCTCGACGGGCTCGAGGCGCGCGGCGCCCGCGTCGAGACCGCCGACATCCGGTCGTCCGACGACCTCGACCGCCTCATGGACCCGAAGCCCGAGCGCGTCTACCTGCTCGCGGCGCAGGCCAGCCGGCCGCTCTCCGAGACCGAGCCCGACTACACGGAGGAGACCAACCTGGCCGGCGCGCGGCGGGTGGCCGAGGCGGCGGTGAGGGTGGGCGGCCCGCCGCTCGTCTACGGCAGCTCGCTGCACGTCTACGGGCCCGGGCTCGAGGGCGAGGTGGACACCGACCGGCCCTACGGCCCGCAGGGCGACCTCTCGCACCTCTCGAAGGTCTACGCCGAGCTCTGCCTGGACCTGTACGCGCGGCGTCACGGCTTCGACCTCGCCCTGCTGCGCCTCGGAATCGTCTATGGGCCGAGCCCCGTCGAGCACGAGCGCCCGGAGTCGCAGACGGTGGTCGACAAGTTTCGCGGGCTCGCCGCGGCGGGCGAGGAGCTCCAGCTGGACGATGGCGGCCGGGCGACCATCGGCGTCGTCCACGTCGAGGACGTCGCGCGGATCATGCTGGACGGGCCCCCGCCGGGGCCGTCCAACGTGGCGGCCGAGACGGTCACGGTCGCCGACGTGGCGGCCCTGGCGCGCCGGGAGGAGCCCGCGGGCGGAGCCGCCTGGACCGTGGTCTCGCAGTTCGAGTACAGGCAGCCGCTGGCGGAGTACATGACGTGAAGCTGCTCGTCACGGGGGCGTCCGGGTTCCTCGGCTCGCGCCACACCACCGTGCTCCGCGAGCGCGGCCACGAGGTGGTCGCCGTCACGCGACCGGGGGGGCGCCCACGTGCGGGCGTGGAGGAGCTCGGGGCGGTCGAGATGGACGCGGGCGACCCGGCGGCGCGCGAGCTCGTCGCCGGTTGCGACGGCGTCCTCCACTTTGCGGGCGTGCCGGACCCCGGGAGCGCCCGCGCCGACCCGGCGACCGCGGTCCGCGAGAACGCCGGCACGACGCTGAACCTGCTCGAGGGCTGCGCCGAGCACGGCGCCGCCCTGATCTACCCGTCCACCGTCCGGGCGGCCCAGGACCCGCCGCCCGACCCGTACGCCATCTCCAAGCGCCTGGGCGAGCAGGTCTGCCGCCTGCACGCCGCGCCGTCGGTGGTCGCCCGGCTTACATCCGTCTTCGGCCCCGGCCAGGTCAAGGCCGAGGGCGCCACCGGCGCCATCGCGGCGTTCGCCGCGCGGGCCCTCGCGGGCGAGCACATCGTGATCCCGGGCGACCCTTCACGGACCCGCGACTTCGTCTTCGTCGACGACGTCGCGGTGGCGCTCGAGTCGCTCATCGCCGAGAAGCGCTTCGGCCAGACCGCCACGCTCGGCAGCGGCGTCCACACCCCGCTGATCGAGGTCGCCCGGATGGTCCTGGACGCCGTCGGCTCGAGCTCGCCCGTCGAGACGCCGGGAGGGGAACTCGCTCCAGGCGAGAACGAGAGCTACGAGACCGGTACGCGGTTACTGTTTCCGACGCGACCGCTGGCCGAAGCGGTGCAGCTCTATGTCGACTGGCTCCGCAGCCATCCCGCTGCTCAAGGCAGCGCCCGAGCCTGACCAGATAGCGAATCGCCTGGAGGGTGGCCCCTGGAATGGGATCGAGCTCTGCCTGGCGCCGCAGCACGTGGCGGACGACGCCGCCATCGCGACCGCCGTCGGGAACGCTCGCTCCGCGCTGGGCGACACGGCCGTCACGGCCGAGGCGCCGGTGGCCTGGCCTAGCGGCGCGTTCGTGCGCGTCGACCGCCTCGACGACGAGGCAAAGGCGGGCATCGAACGCAGCGCGGACTTCGCCGCCGGCATCGGGTCGCCGGTGCTCACGATCCATCTGTTCGCGCCCCAGTCTCCGGCCGACTTCCGGCGGGAGGACATCGACGAGGCGGAGGTCCAGCGCTTCCTGACCTTCTACGCGGAGGCCTGCGGCTCACGAGGCGTCACCCCGCTGATCGAGAACGTGCCCCCGGTGCTGCGCATGCGCACGGGCGGCGTCTACCTGTCCCAGGTCGGCGGGCACTGGCGCGACCTGCTCGCCTGGCGCGAGCGCGTGCCCGAGCTGGGCTTCACGCTCGACACCTCCCACGCCGCGCTGTTCCGCTCGTTCGCCGGCGCCTACCCGACGCTGTTCCGGCTTCTGTCGGACGAGGAGCTGGAGCTGGAGCGGTACGTCGAGGAGCTGGGGCCGCACACCGAGGTCGCGCACGTGTCGGACGCGCTCGGAGTGCTCGGCGAGGGCCTCCCCTACGGGCTCGGCGAGCTCGACCTCGATCCGGTGGTCGCGCGCCTCCTGGCGCTCGTGCCGTACGTGGTGGCCGAGATCAACGAACCCGATCCGGCGGGCTCGGGCGACATGAAGAAGGGCTACCGGGCGATCGAGGCGATCGCGCCGCGATCGGAGCCGCTGCCGCGCGCGCCGCGGCGGCTGCGGCCGGATGGCTTCGACTGGCAGGCGGTGCTCGAGCGGCCCGACCCCGTCCCGGCGTTGCTGGAGCTCCAGGAGCTGGTCGGCGGTCGCCGGGTGCTGATGACCGGCGGTGGCGGCTCGATCGCCCGCACGCTGGCGACGCTCCTGTGGGGCTTCCGCCCGGAGCGGATCACCCTGCTCGACAGCCACGAGGCGTCGCTGACCGCCGACCGCCGCGCCCGCGACCCCGCGGCGCTGGAGCGGATGGAGCACGTGCTCTGCGACATCCGCGACCGCGGCAGGCTCGAGGCGGAGCTGGCCCGGGCGAAGCCGAACCTCGTCTTCCACTTCGCGGCCTACAAGCACGTCGACTGGGCCGAGGTCTACCCGGACGAGTTCGTCGACACCAACCTCCAGGGCAGCTGGAACATCCTGAAGGCCTCCGACGAGGCCGATGTCGAGACGGTGATCGTCGCCTCCACCGACAAGGCGGCGATGGCGGCGAGCTACTACGGGCGCACGAAGCGCTTCATGGAGCAGCTGACCGCGTTCGCCGCGAAGTCGGGCGGCGCGCACCGGATGGCGGTCCGCTTCGTCAACGTGCTCGGGAGCGCGGGGAGCGCCTCGGACCTGTTCCTGCGCCAGACCCAGGCCGGCGTTCCCCTGACGATCACCGACACCGGGATGCTGCGCTACTGGATCACGATGGCTCACGCGGCCGCGACCGCCGCGCACGGCGCGCTGCTCGCCGCCGAGGGCGTGGCGCTCGCGGCCCCCGCGGACCCGCCGCAGCTGACCGTGGGCGAGCTCGCCCAGCGGATCTGGCGAGAGGCCGGCGGTGCCGGCGAGGCCAACGTGGAGCTAACCGGCATCCGCCGCGGCGAGACCCTGAACGAGGTGATCGTCTCGCCCGAGGAGGAGCTCGGCGAGGAGCGCTTCGCCGGGATCGCGCCGATCTTCGCCGAGGTGCCGACCGCGGCGCCCGCCTGGATCGCGGAGCGCCTCCCCTCCGGCGGAACGCGCGAGGAGGCGCGGGCGCTCTGGCGAGAGGCCATGGAGCGGCCGGGGCTGCTGTCGCCGTCGGGGCCGGCGGCCCGGCGCGAGGCGTAGCGCTGCTGCCAGAGGCCCGCGACCTCGTCGTCGAGCTCATTCGGCCGGGTCAGACCGAGCTGTCGGGGCGGTCGCTCTGGCGCGCCGGCCAGCTGACGCTTTCGATCGTCATCTCGCTGACGAACCTGATCGGGGCATGCGCGGTCCTGGCGCTCGCCTACTTCGTCGTCCCGTTGCCCACGGTCGGCCACCTCAGCCACGTGCGGCTGGTGAACGCGGTCGTCGCCGCCGCCTACGTCGCCGTGGCGGTGCCGGTCGGCGCCTTCATCGGGACGCGGAGGCTATGGGCGCTCCGGGAATGGCTCATCTCGGAGCGACCGGCGACCGAGGAAGAGCAGCGCGCCGAGCTGCACGCGCCGCTGCGGCTCTCGCTCATGCAGCTCGCCTGGTGGAGCGTCGCCGCTGTCCTCTTCGGGGTCATCAACGGCGTCTACTCCGGGAGGCTCGGCCTGCGCGTGGCGATCACCGTCGCGATCACGGGGATGGTCACCGCGGCCCTGGCCTACTTCCTCAGCGAGCGGATCATGCGCCCCGCCGCGGCCCGGGCGCTCGACACCGGGATCCCCAAGCGGTTGATCGCGCCGGGCGTGACCTCGAGGGCGATCCTGGCCTGGGCGATCGGCACGGGCCTGCCGGTGCTGGGCGTGGTGGCGGTCGGGATCCTCGTGCTCGCCGGCGATCCGACGCCGCGCGAGCAGCTGGGCATCTCGATGGTGGTCCTGGGCGGCGTGGGAATCGTCGTCGGCCTGCTCGCGGTCACCCTGGCCGCCAGGGCCACGGCCGCGCCCGTCGAATCGGTCCGGCGCTCGCTCGAGAGGGTGCAGCGCGGGGACTTCGACGTCCACAGCCCGGTCTACGACGGCACGCAGATCGGGCAGCTCCAGCTCGGCTTCAACCAGATGGTGGAGGGCCTCGCCGAGCGCGAGCGGCTCAGGGAGACCTTCGGCGCCTACGTCGACCCGGATGTCGCCCAGCGCATCCTCGAGGAGGGAACGAGCCTCGAGGGCGAGGAGGTGGAGGTGACGATCATGTTCGTCGACGTCCGCGACTTCACCTCGTTCGCGGAGCGGACCCCGGCCCCCGAGGTCGTCGCGGCGATCAATCGCCTGTTCGAGTGCATCGTCCCGATCATCCACGAGCACGGGGGTCGCGTGGACAAGTTCGTCGGCGACGGGCTGCTGGCCGTCTTCGGCGCGCCTCGCCGGCTGGAGGACCATGCCGACCATGCGCTGGCCGCCGCGCTCGAGATCGAGCGGAGGGTCCGCGCCGGCGACGCCGGCGAGCTCGAGATCGGGATCGGCCTCAACTCGGGGCCCGTCGTGGCCGGCAACGTCGGCGGGTCCGGCCGGCTCGAGTTCAGCGTCATCGGCGACCCGGTCAACGTCGCTGCGCGCGTTGAGGCGGCCACGCGGCAGACGGGCGACACCGTCCTCATCGCCGAGCGCACCAAGGAGCTGCTGAAGGACACGGACGCCCGCCTCGTCGAGCGGGAGGGCGCCGAGCTGAAGGGGAAGACGCAGCCGGTACGGCTCTACGCGCCCGAGTAAGTGCTGCGGTGCTCGCCGGGCCAGCGCCCCGGCTGCGCTCCTCGCTAGTGCTGCGGTGCTCGCCGGGCCAGCGCCCCGGCTGCGCTCCTCGCTAGCCGTCAGGAATGACGAAGAAGGCGACGACCGCGTACTGAAGCGCCGCCGCCGCGATCACGAGCGCGTGGAAGACCTCGTGGTACCCGAACACGGTCGGCACGGGATCGGGGCGCCTGGTCGCGTACACCACCGCGCCGAGCGTGTAGAGGATGCCGCCGGCGGCCACCATCGCCACGCCGCCGACGCCGATCCGGTCGATCAGGTCCGGGAAGGCGGCGACCGCCACCCAGCCGAGGATCACGTAGACGGCCGCCACGAGCGGCTTGGGCGCATCGATCCAGACGAGCTTCAAGAGGATGCCCGCGACAGCGCCGCCCCAGACGAGGGCGAAGATCACCGTCGCCAGCGTGCCGTGCAGCGCCAGCAGCGCGAACGGCGTGTAGGTGCCGGCGATCAGCAGGAAGATCATCGAGTGGTCGAGCCGGCGCATCCAGCGCCGCGCCGCCTGCGACGCCCAGGTGATCCGGTGGTAGAGGGCGCTCGTTCCGAACAGCGCCGCCACGCTGACGGAGTAGACCGCCGCGGCGACCGTCGCCCGCCCGGACGGCGCCGCGATCACGAGCGCGGCCCCGGTGACCAGCGAGACGAAGAAGGCCCACTGGTGCGACACACCGCGCAGGCGCGGCTTGATCACGGGAGCTGCCCCCGTCACGCGTCGGAGGGTAACTCGCGGAGCTGCTGAGCGGGGGTGAAAAAGCCGCGATACCCGAGCGACACCGCGATCAGGGCGGCAATCGCCACGGCGCCCAGCAGCGTCCAGAGCAGGATGAGCTGGAGGCGTACGGCGGCGAACGGCTCGGCGCCCGCGATCAGCATCCCCACCATCGTGCCGGGGAAGAAGACGACCCCGGTCGTCTTGGTCGAGTCGATCAGCGTGATCATGCCCGACCGCAGGCTGCGGGTGACGAGCGCGCTGGCCGCCTGGCGGGCGGTCGCGCCGAGCGCCAGCGTCGCCTCGATCCGACCCGCCTCGGAGCGGATCTCATCCGCCAGCCGGTTCAGCGACACGGCCGTCGCGGTCATCGCGTTGCCGATCACCATGCCGCCCACCGGCACCATGAAGCGCGGCTTGGCCTCGAACACGCCAAGCGCCAGGACCAGCCCCAGCGTGATGACCGCCGCGCTCCCAAGCGCGAGCGCGATCGGCACGAGCGCCCCGGGCACATCCCGGGCGCGGCGTCGCGCGGTGGCGGTCCCGAAGGCGACCATCACCGCGAGCAGGCCCACGACGAGCCAGAGGCTGTCCGAGTCGAAGATCCCCTTGATCACGTAGCCGACCGCGCTCAGCTGGAGGAAGGAGCGGAGCACGGCGATCCCGAGGTCGCCCTCCAGGCCCACGCCTCGCCAGAACGAGATCGCGGCCGCCAGCGCGACGAGCACGAGGCTGGCGGCGACGTCGCCCAGCGAGATGTGCGGGGTGGCGGCCGCGAGGGACATCGCTAGGCGACCTTTCCGTCGCTTATGCGGACGACGCTGCGCGCCAGGCGCTCCGCCTGGGCGCGGTCGTGGGTGACGACCAGCATCGACAGCCCCGCCTTGCCCTCCAGCTCGAGCAGCGTGCCCTCGACGCCATCGCGTGCCTGCTCGTCGAGCGCCGAGGTGGGCTCGTCGAGCAGGAGGACCTCCGGGTCGAGCGCCAGCGCGCGGGCCAGCATCACCCGCTGCTGCTCACCGACCGACAGCCGGACCGCCTCGCGCGGCGCGTAGTCGGCGCTCAGGCCGGCCCGCTCGAGCGGCCCCTGCGGATCGACGTCGCGGCCGCACAGCCGCGGCCCGTAGCGCACGTTGTCGGCGACGCTGCCCGGCAGGGGCGCCGGCAGCTGGGGAACGAGCACTGCGCGCCGCCGCAGCTCGAGCGGATCGAGCGAGCGGACGTCATCGCCCTTGAACAGGATCGTCCCGGCGTCGGGATCCGCGAGCCGGTTGAGAAGCCGCAGCAGGGTCGACTTGCCGGAGCCGGAAGGGCCGAGCAGGGCGGTCGCCCCCTCCCCCAGCCGCAGGTCGACGCCGCGCAGCACGACCCGGCCATCGCGGGCCGCCTCGACCCCCTGAAGCTCGAAGAGGGCGGTTGCGCTCAGACCGCGGCGGGCGCGGTCAGGTGCGGATATAGGGGATACCGCTCCGCCAGCGCCCGGGTGCGCTCCGAGAGGTCCGACCTGACCTGGTCGGAGAACTCGCCGGTGAGCGCCTCGCCGATGACCTTGCCGATCTCGCTGAAGTCCTCGGCCTGGAAGCCGCGTGTGGCGAGCGCGGAGGTGCCGATCCTCAGGCCCGAGGAGACGGCCGGCGGCCGCGGGTCGAAGGGCACCGCGTTGCGGTTGACCGTGATCCCGATGTCGGCGAGCCGGTCCTCCGCCTGCTGGCCGTCGAGCTCCGAGTCGCGCAGGTCGGCGAGGACGAGGTGCACGTCGGTGCCGCCCGTAAGGACGTTCACCCCGGCCGCGAGCATCTCCTCAGCGAGCGCCGCGGCGCCCTCACGCGTCCGCCGCTGACGCTCGCGGAAGAGGTCGGTCTGCGCGATCTTCAGCGCCACCGCCTTGCCTGCGATCACGTGCATGAGCGGGCCGCCCTGGTGGCCCGGGAACACGCGCGAGTTGATCTTCTTGGCGTACTCCTCCTTGCAGAGGATCATCCCGCCGCGCGCGCCGCCGAGGGTCTTGTGCGTGGTGGTGGTGACCACGTCGGCGTAGGGCACGGGGCTCGGGTGCTCCTCGGCCGCGACCAGCCCGGCGAAGTGCGCCATGTCGGCCACGAGCAGCGCGCGCACCGAGTCGGCGATCTCACGAAAGCGCTTGAAGTCGAGCTGGCGCGAGTAGGCGGACCAGCCGGCGAGGATCAGCTTGGGCCGCGAGTCCTCGGCTACCTGCTCGAGCTCGTCCATGTCGAGCACGGAGTCCTCCTCGCGGACCCCGTAGCCGACTACATCGAAGTAGAGCCCCGAGAAGTTGATCTTCATCCCGTGGGTGAGGTGGCCGCCGTGGTCGAGCTTCATCCCGAGGATGCGGTCGCCCGGGTCGAGCAGCGCCATGTAGACGGCCGAGTTGGCCTGGGCGCCCGAGTGCGGCTGGACGTTGACGTGCTCGGCGCCGAACAGCTCCTTGGCGCGGTCGATCGCGAGCTGCTCGGCCACGTCGACGTACTCGCAGCCCCCGTAGTAGCGCTTGCCCGGGTAGCCCTCGGCGTACTTGTTGGTGAGGACGGAGCCCTGGCAGTCGAGGATCGACTGCGGGACGAAGTTCTCGGAGGCGATCATCTCGAGCGTCGAGTCCTGCCGCCGGACCTCGTTCTGGAGGACCTCGGCGATCTCCGGATCGACGTCCGCGACCGGCTTGTCGAAGTAATCGGGGCTGAGATCGGTCACCAGTGGGGACCGTAGCACCGGGTTCCGCTACAGCAGGTCGGCGAGCTCGGCCGCGGCCACGGCTCCCTCGCGGACGACCTCGTAGCCGCCGTCCTTCTCGTAGGCGGTCAGGTCCACCACGGTCGACGGCGTGCCCGGCAGCTCGCCGCCGTCGAGCTGTAGATCGACTCCCCCGCGGATGCGCTCGTCGACGTCCTCGAGGCGGCGGGCGTCGGCGCCACCGGACGGGTTGGCGCTCGACTGGAGGACCGGCCAGCTCATCCCGGCCAGCGGGGCGAGCTCGCCCGCGAGCTTGGGCACCCGGAGCCCCAGCCGCCCGGGTTCCGGCACGCACGCCAGCGGGAAGCGCTGGGCCGGGTTCGGCACGAGCAAGGTGAACGGCCCCGGGAGCAGCCGCTCGACCGCGTCGCGCGTGCGGCCGCCCAGCTCCGGCAGCGCCGCAAGC
>JBJMLJ010000637.1:0-3789 GCA_045805365.1 Thermoleophilaceae bacterium | reverse complement strand
GAGCTGCTCGAGGCCTCGGCGCGCCCCGGCGGCCTGGCCGGCGTCGCGCCCGAGTGGGCGAGCGAGTGGGCGGTGACCGTCGTCCTGGCCTCGCGCGGGTACCCGGAGTCGTCCTCGAAGGGGGACGAGATCCTCGGCGTGCGACCGGCCGAGTCGCTGGCCGTTGAGGTGCTGCACGCGGGAACGGCGCAGGTCGGCGGCAAGCTCGTCACCGCCGGCGGGAGGGTGCTCAACGTGACCGGGATGGGCGCCACGCCCGCCGAGGCCCGCGAGCGCGCGTACGCCACCGCCGAGCGGGTCCGCTTCGACGGCAAGCAGATGCGGCACGACATCGCGCTCCGCGCGGTCGAGCGAGTGGAGGCCAAGGCTTGAGGGACTCCGAGACGGACGTGACCCCGGTCACGGAGACCGAGGTCGAGCACCAGTTCGACGACCTCGACGTCGACGCCCCGCGGGTGGGGATCGTGATGGGCTCGAAGAGCGACATGCCGGTGATGGAGAAGGCCGGCAAGGAGCTCGAGGAGCGCGGCATCCGCCACGAGATCCGCGTGATGAGCGCCCACCGCGACCCCGACACCGTCGCCGACTACGCGAAGAACGCCAGGATGCGCGGGCTGCGGGTGATCATCGCCGGCGCCGGCCTCGCCGCGGCCCTGCCGGGCGTCGTGGCCGCCCACACCGATCTGCCCGTGATCGGCGTGCCGCTGACCTCCAAGACGTCCGTCGCGGGAGGGCTCGACGCGCTGCTCGCGATCGCCCAGATGCCGCCAGGCGTGCCCGTAGCCTGTGTGGGAGTGGACGCGGCCAAGAACGCGGCCGTCCTGGCCGCGAAGATCCTCGACTCGTGATACCCCGCTACACGCGGCCCGAGATGGGCGCCGTGTGGTCGGAGCAGCGCAAGCTCGACGCCTGGCTGCAGGTCGAGCTCGCCGTGGTCGAGGTGCTCGCGGCGCAGGGCGTCGTCCCGGAGGAGGACGCGGCGCAGGTGCGCGAGCGCGCCTCCTTCAAGGTCGAGGAGGTACTGCAGCGCGAGAAGGTGACCGACCACGACGTCGCTGCCTTCGTCGACGTGGTCGCCGAGTCGGTCGGGCCGGCCGGGCGCTGGGTGCACCACGGGCTCACCTCCTCCGACGTCCTCGACACCGGCCTCGCGCTTCAGCTCGCGCAGGCGGGCCTGACCCTCGTGGGCGGGGCCCGCGCCTACCGCGACGCGCTCGTCGCGAGGGCCCGCGAGCACGTGAACACCGTCTGCGTCGGCCGGACCCACGGAATCCACGCCGAGCCCACGACCTTCGGCGTCAAGCTCGCCGGCCTCGCCTTCGAGGCGCATCGCAACCTGGGCCGGCTCGAGCGCGCCGTGGAGGGCGCCTCCGTCGGAGCGCTGTCGGGGGCGGTCGGCACCTACGCCGCCAACGGGCCCGAGCTCGAGGCCGAAGTGCTGAAGCGGCTCGGGATCGGCCGCGAGGACGTGTCCACCCAGGTCGTGCCGCGCGACCGGCACGCCCAGCTGCTGTCGGCGATCGCCCTCGCCGGCGCGGGCCTCGAGCGCTTCGGCACCGAGATCCGGCACCTCCAGCGGACCGAGGTCCGCGAGCTCGAGGAGCCGTTCCGGGCCGGCGCCCAGAAGGGCTCCTCCGCCATGCCGCACAAGCGCAACCCGATCCTCTCCGAGCGCATCTGCGGCATCGCCCGGCTGCTGCGTGGCTACGCGCAGGCCGGGCTGGAGGACGTGGCCCTCTGGCACGAGCGCGACATCTCGCACTCGTCCGTTGAGCGGGTCGCCCTTCCCGACGCCACCATCCTGCTCGACTACGCCCAGCACCTCGCCATCCGGCTGGCCGAGGGCATGGTCGTCCACCCGGACCGGATGCTCGCCAACCTCGAGGCCACGCACGGGGCGCTCTACTCCCAGCGGGCGCTGCTCGCGCTCGTCGAGGCGGGCCGCTCGCGCGACGAGGCCTACCGGATCGTCCAGGAGAACGCCCAGCGGGCGTGGGACGAGGGCACGCCGTTCCGGGACCTCCTGGCCCAGGCGGCGCCGGAGCTGGACCTCGACGCGATCTTCGACGCCTCGGCCTTCACTCGCCACGCCCCCGAGGTCGTTTCCAGGCTCGACGCGATCGCGCCCTAGGCCAGACGTCCAGCGGCCCGGCCGGCGGCTCAGGTCGCGGCGCCTTCGGCGCCGACGGCAGAGATGGTGGCCCATACCTCCCGCAGGCGAAAGCGGCGAAAGAAGACCAAGCGCTGCAGTGTTCGCAAGAAGCGGCACGCGCGGCGGTCGTCGGTACCGGCTTCGCCGCACGCAGTCGACGCCCGCCGGCGCAAGCGCCACGCCCGCAAGTGCGTGCGCAAGAAGAAGCACCACAAGAAGAAGCGCCACCACGCGAGCGCGCCGGTCCCGCCCGTCCAGCCGGTTCCGCCGCCGCCCAAGCCGCCCGCGCCGCCCGCGCCGCCCGCGCCGTTCAGGCTGCCCTCGCCGATCGCGGTCTACTCCGGGCCGTTCGGCGTGCGCCAGGCCGAGCGCCTCCTCTGGCGCGCCGGCTTCGGCCCGTCCCCGGGGCACGCCGAGGCGCTGGCCAAGCTGGGACTCCACCGGGCAGTCGCCTCCCTGACCCGCCCGAGCGGGCCCGAGACGCTCACCGGCGCGGCGCCGACCGACTCCGACGGCAACCCGATCTCGCCGACCGACGCCTGGGGCCACGACCACCTCTGGTTCCTCGACCGGATGGTGCGCACGAACCAGCCGCTGGTCGAGCGGATGACGCTCGTCTGGCACGACTGGTTCGCGACCTCGAACGAGAAGGTCGACCAGCAGAGCCTGATGCTCGACCAGAACGCGCTGTTCAGGCGCTACGCCCTCGGCTCCTTCGAAGGGCTCGTCCACGACGTGACCCAGGACCCGGCGATGATCCTCTGGCTCGACCTCGACCAGAACACGCGCTGGGACCCGAACGAGAACTACGGGCGCGAGGTCATGGAGCTGTTCACGCTCGGCGCCAACCGCGGGGCATACACGGAGAACGACGTGCGGGAGCTCGCCCGCGCGCTCACCGGATTCGACGACGACTGGAGCGCCGAGCTCGGGTACCACAACTTCCACTTCGACCCGAGCCGCCACGACCCGACGAACAAGACGGTCTTCGGGCAGACGGGCGCCTTCGACTGGCAGGACGCCGCCCGCATGGTGGTGCGCCATCCGCTCCACCCGTCGTTCTTCATCGACAAGCTCTGGAGCTACTTCATCCCGGCGCCGCCCACGTCGACCGAGCGGCAGAAGCTCGAGAGCACCTACGTCGCCTCCGGGCGCCAGGTGCGGCCGGTGCTCGAGGCGATCCTGCTCCATCCGCAGCTGCATCAGGGCCCGCGGATGGTCAAGCCGCCCGTGGTCTTCCTCGCGGGGATGCTGCGCGCGCTGCGGCGGGCGATCGACAGCGACGACTGGGTCTGGCTCTGCGAGACCGCCGGACAGCGGCTCTTCTACCCGCCGGACGTGTCCGGCTGGGACGACTCCAAGTGGCTCGACACGAGCACGACCAGGGGTCGCTGGCAGCTCGTGACCTACGGCCTCCTGGGTCGGCAGCTCCAGGACGCCCAGATATCCGCCTACGACGCGACCGAGACCCCCGCGCAGGCGCTCACCGCCGCGCTCGCGTTCTGGGGCAACCCGGGACTGACGACGGACTCCTCCGGCGTGCTCACGACCTTCGCCCAGACCTGCCTGCCCGCGTCGATGGCCAACTGGGAGCAGCACCAGTACCGCGGCCTGCGCCAGAACGCCCTGCGCCAGCT
>JBJMLJ010000636.1:0-2960 GCA_045805365.1 Thermoleophilaceae bacterium | reverse complement strand
CTGGCCGCAGAGCCGCCGCGCCCGCGCGGGGTCGAGGTAGCGGATCGTCCGCCGCTCGCCGGCCGGCGGGCTCAGGACGAGCGGGCCCAGGTGGCGCAGGCTCGACTCGATTCCGCCGTTGCCCGGCCGCAGGTCGCCGCCGCCCCGGAAGACGCGCAGCTGGTGCAGCCCGCGCCGGAGGAAGACCTCGCCCACCCGCTCGTGACCGCCCGGGTTGTTCTCCTTGTAGGCGACCTGGCCTACGCGGCGACCGTCCACGTACACCGTCGTCGCGCGTCCGAAGGAGCCCTCGAGCCAGAGGATGTAGCGCGCGCTCCGGTCGATCAGGACCCCCGACCTGGCCTCGCCCGACGCGGCCGGGACCACCGCGTAGGGCCAGCCTGAGAAGGGGCCCCAGTAGTAGGGCTTCTGTGAGCGGAGCGGCAGCAGCTCGGGCAGCCGCGGGACCGCCACATACGCCAGGCGGCCACCGAGCCGCCGTGCCCTCCCGCCCATGCCGAGCACGGTCGAGCAGCGCGGGACCGCCGCCGGCTGGGTCAGGCCGTCGCCGAGCGGCAGGTGCACGACCACGTGCGGCCGGCGCTCGCGCCGCCACACGTCGTAGTAGCGGCCGTGGAAGACGCGCTTGTAGTTCGCCGGCGGCCGCGACGTGACCGGCGAGCGGCGCAGGACGAGCAGCGGCAGCGACTCGAGGTAGCGCAGGCTGAGCTGCTCGACGTCGCTGGCGGCCTTGATGTTGGGACGCTTGCTCGGCGAGGTCGGCAGCGCGGGCGTCCGCCAGCCGTGCGAGCGTTCCGGCTCCGCCCAGCCGGGCACCTTGCGCAGCGTGTAGCTGCCGAACTCGTCGTACTCGGAGAGGAACCCGGGCCCCTGGCCGGCGAAGCGGTCGTCGATCTTCAACAGCTCGTTGTAGCGGTCGTAGGGAGCGTGGCGCGAGTCGTGGTAGGCCTTGGCGCTCGAGAGCAGCACGCCGCCGGCGAGCACGACCGCCAGGACGAGTGCGGGCGCTCCCCGCGCGATCCCGCGCAGCCCCCAGACGCCGACCGCCGCTGCGAGGACGACGATCGGCGAGACCACCGCGTAGACCTTTGCGTCCGCGTACGGGCTGCCCTTGATCACCAGCGGGATGGCGACCAGGCCGAGCGAGGCAACGAAGAGGAGCGGCCCGTAGGCCCGCCGCCGCACCATCCAGACGACCCCGAGCACGGCGGCCGCAATCATCAGGACGTCCAGCGCCCAGCCGAGCGCGTCGGCGCCGTCCGGCGGATAGCGGTAGTCGCCGCTCAGCCAGACGCCGGCGACCTCGCGGAGCTTCAGCGGGAAGGGGAGGTTGCCGAGGTCGCCGGAGCGGCCGAGGACGAGGTTGGTGTTGTGGAGCGCGACGCGGGCGTTCAGGAGGACGGGCAGCGCCGCCACGACGCCGATCGCCACGATCGCTCCCAGCGCGATGAGCTGGGCGCGGTTGCGCGCGCGGATGGCGTACACGCCCCAGACGACGAGGACGGCCAGCACGATCGGCGCGCCGAAGGCGGCGGCCGGCGCCCCGAGGCAGCCGAGCGCCGCCGCCAGCGCGATCGCCAGCGGGACGAGCGAGCCGACCGGCGCCGTGCGCGGGCCCGCCCGCGCCGCGTGCGCCGCCGCCAGCGCGAGCATCGACACGCCCGTGACCTCCTTGATCGAGCCCTGGAGCGCGTAGCCGATCAAGAGCGCCGGCTGGGCCGCGATGAAGGCGGCCAGCGCGCGCCAGGGCCGCCGCTCGATCACGGGCGAGAGCAGCGAGTAGAGCGACAGAGCCGCCATCGCCGCGGCGAAGGTGAGGAACGGCTGGTAGAGCCAGGCGAGGTCGATGACGCCGAGCGGGGCGAGGATGCCGAGGGTCGACTGGCTCGCCACCGGATAGGCGGTGACCAGGTACTTGTGGAGGATCGACTGGTAGGACGACGGCGGCAGCGAGACCAGGTGCTGGCCGTGGTCGGCCACGTAGGCGGCGATCACGAGCTGGTTGGCTGTGTCGGGCAGCACGATCGAGCCGGCGATGCTCGGCTGGCCGGAGAGGAAGACCGGGGCCCCGAAGACAGCGAACGCGCCCGCCACCGCCGCTACCGCCCACCAGTCGACGCGTGCCGCGCGGAGCCGCGCCCGGCCGAGCACGAAGCCCGCGGCGGCCATGACGAGGACGAGCGGCAGCGCGATCTTGGTGGTCGTCTCGGTCTCCGTGACGATGCGGACGACGACGAAGACGAGCGCGAGACCGGTGGGCGCAAGCAGCGGCCCCGGCATGGAGATACGGCTCAGCCGCTCGACAAGCAGCCCGCAACCAAGGGCGATGACGACAAGGGCGGCCGGGAAGAGCGCCCAGGCCGCGAGTAGCTCAGGCACCCGACGCGATGCTAGCTGGGGAGCCTGCCGGAGCGGTTAGCGGTTCCGGCGCAGTCCCAGGATGGAAAGCAGGAACGACGAGAAGAAGATCTGGATGCCGACGATCACGAGCGCGGCGGCCAGCACGGCGAGTCGCTCCTCGGACAGCGAGCCGAAGCCGCGGTTGGCCCAGGTGATCAGGATCCCGGCGCCGACGCCCATCCCGGCGAGCGTCACGGCGCCCCCGAGCAGTAGCCCGTGCTCGAGCCGGAAGCGGGCGCGCATGCGATCGAACCAGGCGTCGCGCTCGCCCATGAAGTAGGTGCCGTAGGCGTGCGCGCAGAGGCCGAGCGCGAGCACCTGCGTGCCCACGATCATCAAGAGCGACCCGCCGATCATCGTGTGCAGGTCCCAGGCCCGCCCGAAGACGCTGATCCGGAACAGCACGGCGGCGGTGATAAGCGTGCCGAGCAGCGCCATCGCCGCGCCCGGGATCACGAACAGGTAGGTCGGGCTGTGGACGAGCAGGAAGCGCAGGTGGCGCCAGCCGTCGCGGAAGCTCGACAGCTTGGAGTCGCCCTGGCGCGGGTGGTACTCGATCG
>JBJMLJ010000635.1:0-9243 GCA_045805365.1 Thermoleophilaceae bacterium | reverse complement strand
GCGAGGGCGAGGCAGATGTGAATGGCGCGGCGTCGCATCTCGTTCTCCCTATCGACTGTCCTTGTCGCTGCTTGAGGCTTGGCCGGCCGGGCTGGCCACCGTCATGACGTCGGCGAGAAGGGGTACTTCGAATCGCCTGCTGGGCGCGCTCGAGGCGTGGGCGGTCTTCGACCGCCGGGAGGCCTTGGCGCGGTGGGTGGAGATCTTCACCTTCCGGATCTCGTCGACGGCCAGCTTGTATGTGTGCCCGTCGGCGTCACTGAAGCGCTCGACGGAGCCGGGGCCGAGCGAGAGGACCCCACACTGCCCAGCGCTCGGGCTGCAGTGTCCCTCGCCACTGGCGTCCAGCGTCGAGTCCACGAGGAACACGGCGTTGTCACCGCCCGAGTCGACGCCCAAGGAGATAAGGAGCGGCGAAGCCTCGCTTGGAAGCATCGCGAGCCGCGTCATTCCCCGGACGTGCTTCGTGTGGCCGTCCCGCGTGAAGGTGACGTCGACTACGTAGGTGTACTTGACCGTCTTGGAGCCTCCGCCGCCCTTCGTGCCGCCGCCGGTCGAGCCGCCACCACCGGTGGTGGGGGTCGTGCTGCCGCCGCCTGACGACCCGCTCCCGGAGCCGGAGCCGGAGCTCGAGCCCGAACCGGCGGTGCTCGTGGCGCCCGCCGGCGAGCTGCTCGTAGACGTGCTGCCCGCTGCCGTCGCGCTCGACTTGGTCACGACGGCGACGACCGCCTTGGGCGGCATGAACGGATCGGTCCTCTTGAAGACGCCGAGACCGGAGCCCTCACCCGCGCGCGCGGCCTCGCTGATCGGCTTCAGCGCGGGCAGCCGCTCCTTCGCGGGCGCCGCGCTCTGGACCGCGCCAGCCTGCTTCGCCGGCTGGATCAGCAGCACCGGGATGGCCACCAGCGCGATGACGAGCAGGACGGCCACCGGCCACAGGCGCTTCTCGCGCAGGTCCTGCCAGATGGTGTCGACGAAGTCCTTCATCTCAGTGCACCGGCGTTGCGGCTGCGGCCGGGGTCGAGGACGACGGCGGCGAGGCCGAGCCGGCCGGAGTCGTGCCGCCCGCGGAACCGGGGGACGACGGCCCCTGCGGGTTCGCGCCGGCGGTCGCACCCTCGGATGCGGGAGCGAGGTAGATGGTCGCCGTCAGGTCGGCCTTGATCCTCGGGAAGATCTGCGAGTCGGTGGTGAAGTTGAGCCCTTCGACGGTCAGCAGGCGTCCGTTGACGCTCACGCGCTGGTTGACGACGCGGACGAAGCGCTTCATACGGTGGAAGAAATCGGCCAGCTTGAGGAAATCCCCCTCGAACTCGAGGTTGAGCGGAACCGTGTCCAGGCCCGGGACCCCCGACGAGCCGCTCTGGCCGGCGCCCGCCGCGGCGGCCCCGCCGCCCACAGGCAGGCCCGACCCGCTCGATGTCGAGGTCTGGGCGTCGGAGGGACTTACGCCGCTCTGCTCCGAAGCCGCGGACTTCTGGTCGGTCTTCTGCTTGGCGTTGTTCGCCGACTCCGTCGCCTGGCCGTAGCCGCTCTGGGCCTTCGCCCCGCCCGCGTCGACCGGCCTCGAGCCGCCGGAAGCACTGCTCGAGCTGCCAGAGGTAGAGCTCGTCGAGGCGGCCTGCAGACGATCGCCCGTGCCGATCTTGGTGAACGAGACGCCCGTGCCCTGCGCCGCGCTCTGGAGCTGCACGATCAGCGATGGCATGTCGATTGAGGTCGGCACGGCCTTGCCGAGGCGAACCATCTGTGAATAGTCCGCGGCGAACTTGGTCTTCGAGGCCGCGAGCCCCTGCACCTGGGCCTTCGCGCGGTCGCGCTTCTGCTCCTGCTTCGTCGCTTGGTCGCCGGCCGCCGTGGCCTCATGGCGCTTGGGGCCGAGCAGCAGGAACCAGTAAGCCGCGATCACGACCACGGGCACGAGGAAGAAGGCGATCTTCTTGTCCCGGTCGGTGAGGCTCACGATCCCCCTCCCAGGCGCGCGGGGACGCTGTGCCTGCCGGTGGGGGCCTCGCCGGTCGCCGGCGTCACCCCGAAGGTGAGCGTCAGGTCGAACTTCAGATACCGGCCGCAACTGTCGATCGACGCGGCGCCGCTCTCATCCGACTCGCGAGAGGAATCGTTCAGGGTCACGTCGGTCACCCTGTAGAGGCGACGCAGGCGCACCATGAGCTTCGCCACCTCGGACTGGCGCGGGCTGCACCCCACGAGGTTCGTTGCCGGCTGCCCTGTTGGGGCACTGCCAGCGGCCGCGCCGGACGAGGAGGAAGAGCCCGAGGAGCTCGAGGAGCTCGATCCGCCGGAGCTGAGATCGCCGGTCACCGAAGAGTTCACCTGCGTGAACCAGCTGCCGCGGGGCATCACGAGAGAGAGCTCCCGCATCAGGCGTTCCCAGTCGAACCGCACCGCGGCGAGGGAGCGCACCGACGCCGAGCGGTTCTGGGCCACGTGTGCGAAGTCGCCGAAGGAACTGAGCGAGCTGGCGCGGGCGCCGAGCTGAGCCGCCTCCTGCTGGGCCTGGTTGGCATCGCTCTTGCGGGAGTTCACCTGGTTCGCCGTGAGCGCGTAGACCGCGACCATGGCGACGAGCGCTGCGAGGACGCCGAGCACGATGTACGCGCCCCGCCCGTCCGCAGCCGACCCGCTGCGACGATGCTGCTCGGGAAGAAGGTTGACGGGCTTCACGCCGCCGCTCCCAGGGCAAGACCCGCGGCCACGGTGTAGCGCCGCGGGTCCTCGTCCGCTCCGAGCGCCGAAGCGTCAAGGCTGCCCAGCGGTGGCGCGACGATGGTCTCGAGCCCCAGCGCCACGCTCAGTCCCTGGACGAGCGCCTCCTCGTGGGAGTGTGGTCCAGAGAGCACGAGCTCCCCGGCCGGCACCGCGTCCGGCTGCGCCATGTAGTAGTCGAGCGAGAGCCGGATCTCGTCACCCAGGGTGTCGACCGCATCGGCGCCGTCCCAGGTTGTCGACAGTGGGCGGTAGAAGAGGCAAGTGGTACCGGCCGCGATCGCCAGATTGGTCACGCCTCCCAGATGGCAGTAGACCCGAGCCGTGTCCTCGCTGCTGTTCTCATCGGCGAACATCCGCACGAGCGCGAAGGCGTCGAGGTCGATGCCCTGAGGGCGAAGGCCGGCCCCGCGGGCGGCCTCGACCAGCGCTTCTACCATCGACCGGCGGGCGGCCGCGACGACCACCCGCAGGCGCCGGCTACCGTCGCCGTTCTCGCTGTAGCCGACGACCTGGTGGTCCAGTACCGCTTCGTCCAGCGGCATCGCGATCGCCTCGCTCGCTTGAAAGCGAACCGCGGCCGCGCGCTCGGTAGCGTCCTCGATCGGCGGCAGCTCCATCAGGCGCACCACGATCTGCTGGTTGGCCACGCCCAGCCGCACGTTGCGGGGGAGACCCGCGCTGCTCGCGAACGACTTCAGGGCCGAGCTGAGCCCTGACGCGTCGACCACCTCCCCGTCGACGACCAGGCCGTCGGGCAGATCGCTGCTCGCAGCCATTGCTACCTGGCCGCGCTGGGCGCGGACCGCAGCCACGTAGCGACCGTCGACGTCGAGGCCGACGGTTCCGTTTTGCGAGTTCTTGCGGGGGAGGGAGAGCGACATGGTGAGTGGAGGGTCTCGTCCTGGTATCGGCAACCGGCGCAGCTGCTTGACCCCGGGCCAGCGCCCCCTGGACGGGACTGGACGGCTCTACGAGAGAAATCGCTGGACGTAGAGGTCGACCAGCTCGGGCCCCGCCAGGAGCCCCAGCAAGCCGCCGACGGCCAGGAACGGCCCGAACGGCAGGCCGCGCTTGCGAGCGCCGGCTCCGTCGTGAAGCACGATCGCCAGTCCTACCAGCGCGCCCAGTGCGAAGGCGGCGAGCAGAGCGGGCGCGACCGCCGCACCGAGGTAGAGGCCCATCACGCCGGCGAGCTTCACGTCGCCCATTCCCATGCCCCCTGGGTAGGCGAGCGCGGCGGCGAGGAGCAGCAGGAAGGCCGCCGCCCCGGCGATCAGGAGCTCCGGCAGCTGGTCGGGCCGAAGCAGCGCGGCAGAGAGCACGCCCCACACCGCCATCGGCAGCAGGATGCGGTTCGGGATGATGCGATGCTCGAGGTCGATGAAGGCGACGGCGACGAGCATCGCCGTGAAGGGCAGCAAGGCCAGCAGCGCCGGCTGGAGCCCCCGCGCTGCCGCCACGGCGACGAAGGCGGCGGCGGTCAGGAGCTCGACCGTCGGATAGCGCGGCGAGATCCGCTCGCCGCAGTCCCTACAGCGTCCCCGCAGCGCGAGCCAGGAGAGCAGGGGCACATTGTCCCGCGCCCTGAGCTCCGTGCCGCAGCCCGGACAGCGCGAGCGAGGCTTGACGATCGACTCGCCCAGCGGCAGGCGGTGGATCACAACGTTCAGGAAGCTGCCGATCGCCGCGCCCAGGGGGACGATCGCAATGGCGACGGCCTCCATCGCTCAGCCCCCGGGAGGCAACTCGCGCCAGGTGTTCTGGACGAGGCCGGCCGTGCCGAAGGTGCTGAGAGCGTTGAAAGCGGTCGGTGAGAAGCGGATGTTCGCGTTGTTCACACCCGAGTTGCCGTTGCTGCCGACGTCGAGGCCCCCGCCCCAGTCGACGATCACTCCGCCGATAATGCCGCCGTTGCCGCCGATGTCGGCCACGGTGCCGGTCGAGTGCTGCCCGTTGCCGAGGTAGATGACGCCGTAGTAGGTGACCCCGCCGCGCACGGTCAGCGTGCCCTGCGGCATGATCAAGAAGCCCGGCGCCGTGGCGGTGTTGTACGTGGTGTTGGTCTGGTACGTGCAGTCCGTGGCGGAGGGCAGGTCGATGTAGACGATCGAGCCGGCCAAGCTGCCGGGACAACTCGTGTAGTAGGTGCCGTTGCTCTGCGCCGCCGAACGGAAGCGGGCGAGCTGTCCCGAGTCCATCGTCGCCTGGGTCTGAGCCGGCTCCTGCACGATCGAGCCGACCACCTGCCCCTTGGCGGGATCCCAGCCCGTGCAGGGGTTGTTCGGCTGCGGGTTGTTGGGGATGTTGCAGCGAACGACGACCTGTCCGGCCGAGGCGTCGATTATCTCCTTGTTGCCGTTGTTCGTCACGTCGAAGTGGTCCGCCCTCACTGCGGCGCGCGGCAGCGCCTCGAGCAGGCGTTCACGTTTGAGAAGCGCCACCATGAGCCGCGTTCGCCCCTTGGCGGTACCGGTTGCCCACACCCAGAGCTTTCGGTCGCCGTTGGCGTCCCAGCCGCAGTACGAGTTCCCGGCGGCGTCCACCTGGCTTGCCACGGCGGCGCCGTTCGCGTCCTTGCAGGTCGCCGTCAGCGCGCTCGAGTCGTAGAAGTCGCTTTTGTTCGGGTTGTCGCGGACCACGGTCCGCCACGTCGATCCCGCGTTGAAGTCGACCCCCGAGAAGTTGCCGCCGGTGAGGTTCGCGGGGACAGGGCACTTGCCGGCCGTGGTCACGCTCTGCGTGCAGGTGCCCGGATAGGCGGCGGTTACGGTCGCGGGCCAGTTGAAGCCGAGTACGTAGCCCTGCTCCTGAAGCGCCCCTTCGGTGAGGTTGAAGGACGACTCGCGGTTGCGCTCGCGCTTCGACTCATTCGTCTGCGTGTCGACGATCGCGGCCGTTGCCAGGCCAAAGCTCAGCATCAGCAGCAGGACGATCATCGCGATGGCGAGCGCCCAGCCTCCCTCGTCCTGTCGCAGGCGGCGCATCATGGGAGCGAAGCGGTCTGCTTGGTCAAGGTTGCGGACAGGCCGCCGGGGTCGACCACCTTGAGCACCACGTTCTGAGCGCCGTGGACGGTCGGATTGAACGTGTAGTCGAAGGTGAGGCCGCGTCCGATGCAGCTGAAGCCTCCGCCAGTCTGGGAGGTGTCGTCGGCGCAGCTCGGCAGGCTGGCGACATCCCCAGTGCCGGTGTACCAGAAGTAGTCGAGCGTGCGGCCCTCGGGATCGCTCGCGTCGGAGGCGTTCATGATGAAGTGGTGCGACCCCACCGGGCTCTGAACGAGGCTGAAGTCCGGGATCACCGGCACCTGGTTCTGGTTGCGCAGGAAGTCGCCGCTTGCGATCGAGACCTCGGCCGGCGGCTTGCCGGGGTTCACGTCGAGGAACAGCGTCGCGCGGATGCCGGTGATCTTCGATGTGTCGCCGTCGCCCGTGAGACCCGTGTAATAGAAGACGTTGCGGTCGTCGCCGCTGATCCGGTTGGTCACGTGCCCCGTTACCACCTGCGTGCTCCCGCCCCAGCCGCTCGCCGGGCAGGTCGAGGTCGGGGGAAGCCCCGGGTCGGTCGCGTTGACCGCGAAGGCCTGGGTCTGCATCCACAGCGTGGCACTCGAAGGGTCGGTCGAGTCGAGGCAATATCTGACCCGCCGCTTGACCGGGTCCACGGTCTGGAACACGAGGTCGTAATCGGTCGCCTTGTCGATCGACTTGACGTTCGAGTTCGTGGGGCTCGCCAGGTTTCGCAGCTGGTGGGCCATCCGGTCCATCGCGGTGCGCGCCTGGTCGGTCGCGTCGTTCAGCTTCGTGTTGGTTCGGTTGCGGGTGACGAAGCCGTCGAAGGTGTCGAGCGTCGCGCCCATGATGAACATGAACAACGCGATGGCCGTGAGCAGCTCGGGCAGCGTGAAGCCACTCTCGTCCCGCAGCCGGCTCATGGAGTCACGGGGCCGACGGGAGACGACTCGGCGAACTTGTTGTCCACCGCCGTTACCCAGTACTGGTGCCCACTCGAGGGGTCCTTGTCGGTCCAGCTCAGCGCCGCGCTGCCCGTCGCGCTGTAGCGGTCGGCGACCGTGGTCCCGTCGCGGTAGATGCGGTAGAACTGGATCGATCCGTCCGGATCCGTCGCCGCCGTCCAGGTCAAGGTTGGCTGACCGTCCACGAACTCCGCGGTCAACGAGCCCGGTGGATCGGGTGGGGTGTTCCCCGTCTGGTTGATCGTGAGGCTCGGGGACGCCGTTTGGTTGCCCGTCCCGTCGACCGCCTTGACGTAGTACTGGATCGTCGCGTACGTGCTCGCGTCGGGCGGGCTCGAGTCGACGCACGTCGTGTTGGCCGACAGCGGACAGACGAGGGGATCGCTGGACTCGCTGCCCACCCGGACTCGGTAGAGCTTGTAGCCGACGATGTCGCGCTCGGGGTTCGCAAGCCACTGGAGATCGACGACCGAGCCGTTGCGGCCACCGGTCAACCCACACGGCGGAGCCGGACTGGAGCGGTTGATCGTGACCGTCTTCGTGCGCAGGTCGCCTGGCACGCCTCGGCTGTCGAAGGCCTGCGCGGTGACGATGTAGTCGCCGTCGAGCACCCAACCGGGCGAGTTGGTGCATGAGAAGGTGCCGACCGTCCCTATGTTCCAGGTGAAGGTCCAGGCCGTGGGTCCGCCGCTGGCGTCGCCCTGCGAGTTTCCGTCGTCGGCCGACCAGCGAACGGCATCGGCGGCCGACGAGGTCACGCTGAAGGACAACGTCGTGCCACTGGTGACCGGGTTGGAGCCCGCCATGGTGAAGCTCGAGATCGTCGGCCCGAGCCCGCCCGAAGGGTTCGTGATCAGGCCGGTCTCCGAGACCTTGCCGTTGCGATTGCGGTCCGTCCAGGTGACGTCGAACGTCACCCGGCGATAGTCGTCGGGGTTCGAGTCCCCGGTCGGGGTCGTCGCCGAGTTCGCGCAGAAGCTGCCGTCGTGGCTTCCGGTGTTGTCCGTGGCGTCGTCGAAAGTGCAGGCCGAGGCGACGATCGTGTACTCGACGCCGCGGCGCGTGATCTGCCAGCCGGCCTTGCCCGTGTCCGCGTCCCCCAGTCCAGGCTTGCTCTGGAGCTGACCCGGAAGCGCCCCGGCGGTGACCTTGTCGTAGTCCACCGAGCGCGACATCTCGATCAGCTCGCGGGCTAGGTTGGTCCCTCCCTCACGGCCCTTGGTGAAGGACGTGGTCGCGTTTGCGCCGTCGATCAGGCCGACCGTGCCGAGCACGCCTACGAGCAGCACAAGCATCGCGGCGAGGACCTCGATCAGCGTGAAGCCCCGCTGAGCAGACATCCGTCGGTAGGCAGCAGCGACGGCCACCTCGCTCCTATCGGCAGATTCCTTGAAAAGCTGATCCACGTCGCGGCGGCATCGCAGAAATGACGAGGCGGGCCCGTAGGCCCGCCTCGCGCTGCAGCTGGTCGCTACTCGACCGCTACCACTTGCCCGAGCTGGGGCAACCGGCGTTGCCGGTGGTGGTGCAGGTCTTGTCAACCGGGCCGCCACCCGTCTTGACGGCCTTGAACACGTTCCCGCTCTTCGAGGTCGCGGTGATCGTGTAGCCGTCGACGGCCTGGCCGCTGACGGTCACCTTTGTCGTGTCGAGGCCCGCCGGCGCCAGCGTCGCCGCGTCGGTACAACCGACGTAGGTCTCGTTGTCCGTGAAGCACGACTCCATCTGCGAGACGGCGTTACGTGCATCGGACTTGGATGAGGCGTCCTGGCCCTTCTTCTGCTGACCCAGGAAGGCCGGCAGGGCGATAGCCGCCAGGATGCCGATGATCAGAATTACAACGAGGAGCTCGATCAGGGTGAAGCCCTTCTCGCTCTCCATACGCTCGCGGAGCTTCCGCAGCATGTGTCTCCTCCTTGAGGTACACGGTTTGATCTGGATCGCCAGATACCGCGGCAAGCCCCCGTAGGTCCCGGTGGCAGCTCAGCCGACTCCGTTCGTGGAGCCCTGGAGCTTTGCGTCCCCGCCTCACGACGGGTTTGCCTCTACACCATGGCCTGGCTGATCCAAAACATCGACCGGTCCTTCCGGTTCCTTTAGCTTTCCGCGTCTTTTGGCAATCCGTCGTCCAAGCCCCTCGGGCCTGCGCCCTGCGGAAAGCAAAGGGGCGGGCCCGTAGGCCCGCCCCTGAAATGCTCAGCTAGGTGCCTGTTACCACTTGCCCGAGCTGGGGCAACCGGCGTTGCCGGTGGTGGTGCAGGTCTTGGCCACCGGGCCGCCACCCGTCTTGACGGCCTTGAACACGTTCCCGCTCTTCGAGGTCGCGGTGATCGTGTAGCCGTCGACGGCCTGGCCGCTGACGGTCACCTTGGTGATGTCGAGGCCCGACGGCGCCAGCGTCGCCGCGTCGGTACAACCGACGTAGGTCTCGTTGTCCGTGAAGCACGACTCAATCTGCGAGACGGCGTTACGTGCATCGGACTTGGCCGAGGCGTCCTGGCCCTTCTTCTGCTGACCCAGGAAGGCCGGCAGGG
>JBJMLJ010000634.1:0-3255 GCA_045805365.1 Thermoleophilaceae bacterium | reverse complement strand
CCCGGGGCCGCCCGCAACCTGGGCGTGGCCGCTGCACGTGGCGATGCGGTCGCGAACCTCGACGCCGACGACCTGATGGTGCCCGAGCGGATCGAGCGGCAACTCGAGGCCGCCGCGGCCGGCGCCGATGTGGTCCTGTCGAGTGAGGAGCACCGCCTGGAGGACGGCGCGGAATTGCCGGAGTGGGTGACGGCCCCACGCGCCCCGATCTCGGATGGCCGCCCCGTGTACCACCCGATGACCTTCCTCGCCAGCCGTGCCGCGCTGGAGCGGATCGGGCCGTTCGCCGACATGCGCTACGGCGAGGACACCGACTGGGCGCTGCGGGCCTTCGAGGCCGGCCTGAACGTGGTCTGCCTGGATGAGCCCCTGCTGGTCCGCCGCTTCCACGGCGGCAACGCGACCTACGACTTCGAGGCCACGCGCGGGGCGCTCTTCAGCACGCTCAGGGCGCGCGTCGAGCGTAAGCGCGCCTAGGCGGGACCGCGGTGGCAGCCTCGATCAGCGTGGTGATCCCCGTGTACGACGGGGAGCGCTTCCTGCGCGAGGCGATCGAGAGCGTGCTCGCCCAGAGCCTGCCGGCGGCCGAGGTCGTGGTCGTGGACGACGGCTCGAGCGATCGCAGCGCCGCCGTGGCCGAGGAGTTCGGGCCGCCGGTGAGGGTGTTGCGCAAGCCCCATCGCGGCGTGTCGGCGGCGCGCAACGCGGGCGTCGCCGAGTCCGGCGCCGAGCTGATCGCCTTCCTCGACGCCGATGACCGGATGAAGCCCGACCGGCTAGAGCGCCAGGCCGCGGCGCTCGCGGAGGCTCCGGCGCCGGCCATCGCGCTCGGGCGAGAGGAGGTGCTCAGCGATCCCGGGCTCGAGCCGCCGCCGCAGCTGGACGAGGGTCGGCGGTACGCCAACCCGTACACGCCGATGACGCTGCTGGCGCCCCGCGACGCGTTCGACCAGGTCGGCCCGTTCGACGAGACGATGCGGATGGGGCAGGACACCGACTGGCTTCTGCGGGCGCTCGAGGCGGGCTTCCGGCCGGTGCTGATGGAGGAGGCGCTGATCGTGCGCCGGTTCCACGGCGGGAACCTGAGCTACGACTGGGAGGGGTACCGGAAGGCGATGTGGTCGATCCTGAGGAGGCGCGCCGCCCGGCAGCGCGCCGCCGGCCGGCCGCTCGCGGAAGGCATCCCGGCCGGGCTCCTGCTCGGCATGCCCGGCGAGGGCTCGCCCTTGAGCCCTAGCCGTGAATCAGCCACCCGTCGGTCGCCCTGGCGGCCTCCATGACCGCCTCGGCGAAGGCCGGGTGGGGGTGGATCGTGCGCGCGACCTCGTGGAAGCCGCCCTCGAGCTCGTGCGTGTTGACGAGCTCCTGGATGAGGTCGGCGGCCTTGACGGAGACGATGTGGCCGCCGAGCAGCTCGCCGTACTTCTTGTCGCCGACGATCTTGATCATGCCCGAGCGATCGCCGTAGACCGTGGGCGCGCCCACGGCGCCCAGCGGCACCTTGCCGACGACGACGTCGAAGCCCTGCTCCTTCGCCTCGGCCTCAGTCAGCCCGAAGGAGGCGACCTGCGGGTGGCAGAAGGTCACGGCTGGGACGAAGCGGTAGTCGATCGGCTCCGGGGAGAGGCCGGCCGCGTCCTCGACGGCGATGATCCCCTCGTCGGAGGCCTTGTGCGCCAGCGCGGGGCCGGGGACCATGTCGCCGATCGCCCAGACGCCGTCGAGCGACGTGCGCAGCGTGCCGTCGACCTTGATGAGGCCGGACTCCTCGCGCTCGACCCCCGCCTCGTCCAGGCCCAGCCCCTCGACGTCGGGACCGCGCCCGGCGGCGATGCAGAGGTGGTCGAACTCCTCCGTCTCCCCGTTGAAGGTGACCTTGACGCCGTCCTTCGAAGCCTCGGCGGACTCGACCTTGGCGCCGGTCTCGATGCGCACGTTCTGCTTGGCGATCTCGCGCGCGGCCGCGCGGGCGATCTCCTTGTCCTCGAGCGGGAGGATCTGGTCGACCATCTCGAGCAGGAGGACCTCGGTGCCGAGGCGGCCGAAGGCGGATGCCACCTCGGTGCCGGAGGCGCCGGCGCCGATCACGCAGAGCCGGTCGGGGCGCTCCCCGAGCAGCCAGGTGCCGGCCGTGTCCTGGACCCGGCCGCCGAACTGAAGCCCGAGGAGCGGCTTGGGGATCGAGCCCACGGCGAGCACGACGTGGTCGGCCTCGATCTCCGTGCCGTCGAACTGGCCGCCCACCTTGACGTTGCCGTCGTCGGTGACCGAGCCGAAGCCCTCGATCAGCTCGACCTTGTTCTTGTCGAACAGCATCGCCACCCCCGACGTGAGCGTCTTGACCACTTTGTCGCGGTGCTTCATGGCGCCCTTCCAGTCGAACGAGACGCCGTCGACCTTGATGCCGAAGTCCTTCGAGTGCCCTACCTCGTCCATCACCTCGGCCACGCGCAGGATCGCCTTGGCCGGGATGCAGGCCTCGTTCAGGCAGCGACCGCCGACGTTCTCCTTCTCGATCACCGCGGTCTTCATCCCGAGCTGGGCGGCGCGGATCGCGGCCACGTAACCGCCCGGCCCGGAGCCGATCACGATGCAGTCGTACTTCGATTCGGGCATGGGCCTCGACCCTAGCGGTACCGGTCAGCGACGGCGGCGGACGACGATCGTCTGAGTCATCCGCACGGGGTGGAGTGAGCAGAAGATCCGGTAGACGCCGGGTCGCCTGAGGCGCTTGCTGAAGCCGTGGCCGCGCCGCTCGTTCTGGGACGCGAACCCTCGTGGCCCGTCGGCGAGCGTGACGTTGTGGGAGGCCCGGTCGCGGAAGTGCCAGCGCACGCGCGCTCCGAGAGGCACGGAGAGGTTGGCGCTCACGAACCCCGAGCGGCCCACGAGGACCGGGGCGTTGCCGTCGTAGCGCCGCCGCCGGCCAGGCGGGCGGGAGATCCGGTGCACGTGGCCGTGGCTGTCGAGACCCGTGAGCGGCACGGTGAACGCAGGCGGACGCGTACGTCCCCGGTAGGCCAGGCGCTGGTTGTCGAGGTCGCCCGGGAGCGGCCAGCAGCTCGACTGGACCGACGGGTCCTCGGCGACGTAGACGTGCATGATCCGCATCACCCGCGTGTGGACGAGGTGGTCGTCGTAGTAGGAGGTGAGCTTGAGCCGCTCGCCCTTGCCACGGCGCTAGCGTTTCTGGGTTCCGGGCCGCTCGGGCATCTGGATCCGGGCCATCGCCTTGATCAGGAACCAGAAGAGGGT
>JBJMLJ010000633.1:0-10372 GCA_045805365.1 Thermoleophilaceae bacterium | reverse complement strand
TCGCGTCAACTCCGTTGTGGTCGCGGTGCTCGTGCGTCACGAGCAGCAGGTCGGCGTCGACGCCGGCGATCGGCGGGTAGTCGAACTGGATCCCCCGGTCCGCGAGCCCGGAGACGTCGCCGAAGGGATCGATGAAGACGGCCTCGTCGGCCGCGCTCAACCGGAACGCCGACTGGCCGTACCACTCAACCTGCATGCTGCTCCTCAGGTCGAATCGTGGCGAGCGGGACGCTGCGCGCGCCGCGCATCAGCGAAGCCGCCGCCGCGACCAGGCAGGCCACGATCGCGAACGCGAACGCCTCGCGGAGCCCGGTCTGGAACGGCCCCGAGATCAGGTGCGGGAAGAACGAGTGACCCGTCAGGGCGGCGCGGTCGTGGGCGCTGAGGGCGGCGAGCGCGTGCGGCCCGAGCAGGTGCTGGATCGGGTTGTAGCCGAGGAACGCGGCGAACAGGATCGAGACCGGCGGCAGATGCGCTACCCGAGCCGCGGTGGCCGCGTGCACGCCGTGTGCCTCAAGGCCGCTCGTCATCGCCGCGGGAAGGGTGCTCGCGAGCCCGGCGACCATGAGGGTGAAGAAGATCCCGATCGAGATCACCTGGGCCGAGTTCTGGAAGGTCTGGTTCATCCCGCCGCCGGCGCCGCGGTCCCCGCGCGGCAGGCTGTTCATCACGGCCGCGCGATTGGGCGACGCAAACAGGCCCATCGAGACGCCGGTCAGCGCCAGGACCGCCGCCAGCAGCGGATAGGAGAAGTCGATCGGCACGAGGAGCAGGAGCGAGAAGCTCAGCGCCGCGCCGAGCATCCCGCCGGTGGCGAACGGCCGGGCGCCGAAGCGATCCGACAGGTAGCCGGAGACCGGGCCGGCCACGAGCATGCCGAACGTCAGCGGGAGCATGTAGATCCCGGCCCAGAGCGGCGTCTCCGTGAAGTCGTAGCCGTGCTGCGGCAGCCAGATGCCCTGGAGCCAGATGATGAGGATGAACATCAGGCCGCCGCGCGCCACCGCCGACAGGAAGGTGGACAGCGTGCCGAAGGTGAACGCGCGGATGCGAAACAGCTGCAGCCGGAACATGGGGTCGGGCACGCGCCGCTCGACCGCGACGAATGCCACCAGCGTGGCCACCGCGACCGCCAGCAGCGCGATCACCCGTGGGCTGCCCCACCCCGTGGGATGGCTCCCGTACGGGCGGATTCCGTAGGTCACCGCCACCATCAGGCAGACCAGCCCGCCGGCGAAGAGCGCGTTGCCCCACCAGTCGACGGGTCGGCGGACCGGCTCCGAGCGCTCCTCGAGCTTGAGGTAGGCCCAAACGGTCCCGAACAGCCCGACCGGCACGGAGATCAGGAACACGAGCCGCCAGTCGATCGGCGCAAGCAGCCCGCCGAGCAGCAGCCCGACGAACAGCCCGCTCACGCCCACGATGTTGTTGATGCCCAGCGCCATGCCGCGCTGGTTGGCCGGGAAGGCGTCCGTGATGATCGCGGCGGCGTTGGCGAGCAGGCAGGCGCCGCCGATCCCCTGCACGATCCGGAACACGATCAGGTAGTCGGCGCCCGCGCGCCCCGTCATCCAGTCGACGGTCAGGAGGAGCGACGCGACCGTGTAGATCAGGAAGCCGAGGTTGTAGATCCGGACCCGGCCGAACATGTCGCCGAGCCGGCCGAGGCTGACGATCAGGACGCTCGTCACGACCAGGTAGCCGAGGATCATCCAGAGCAGGTAGAAGCTGTTCGACGGCACCACCGGGTCCAGGTGGATGCCGCGGAAGATGGCCGGCATCGCGATCAGCGTTATCGACGCGTCGAGCGTCGCCAGCAGGACCGCGAGGGTGGTGTTCGAGAGCGCGAGCCACTTGTAGCGGTCGTCGGCGGTGCGATCGTGCACCCCTCCAACTATACAGGCAACCTGTGCAGTTTGCCTGTATAGTCTCTGTATGCCCACCAAGACGGACTCGGCGCTCGTGGCGAGTGAGCTGCGGGCCGTCCTCGGCCAGCTCGTGCGAAGGCTGCGGGCCGAGCACCGCTTTCCCCTCTCGCAGGGGGCGGTCCTCGGGCGGCTCGACCGCGAGGGGCCGCAGAGCGTGAGCGATCTCGCGGTGGCCGAGCGCGTGCGGCCGCAGTCGATGGCGCAGACCGTGGGGGACCTCGAGGGCGACGGCCTCGTCGCCCGCCGTCCCGACCCGGACGACGGCCGCAGGGCGCTGGTCGAGCTGACCGCCGAGGGAACCGAGGCCCTGCACGCGGACCGGCGCCGGCGCGAGGGCTGGCTCGCGCGGGCGATCGAGGAGGACCTCTCGCCGGAGGAGCAGCGCCTGCTGCGCGACGCGGTGCCGCTGCTGCGCCAGCTGGCCGAGAGCTAGGTAGGCCGGCGGCGAGCGGCCGCGCCGGGATATGTTGGGCGAGTGGTGGTCGCGGTAGAGGCCTTCGCCGGACGCCCGATATTCCAGATCGCGTTCGTGGTCCGGAAGCTCGACGAGGCGCTCGAACGGTTCTCCTCCACGCTCGACACCGCTCCCTGGCGCTGCTGGACGTTCGGCGCACCCGACCACGAGGAGACCGAGTACCGCGGTCGCCCGACCGGCTTCTCGTCACGGCTCGCCCTGAACTCGAGCTCGCCGCAGCTCGAGCTGATCGAGCCGCTCAGAGGACCCAGCGCACACTAGGAGTGGCTGGACGAGCACGGCGAAGGGCTACACCACCTCGGCATAGTCGTCGACTCTAGGCGGAGCGCCCCGGGCAGGACTCGAACCTGCGACCTGGGGGTTATGAGCCCGTGGGTTCCGGGTCGGCTGAGGTTCGATTGGGCGCTGTAGAGCCGTTTCAGGTCGTCTGAGTTGCTCTCACTTTCTCTCAGAATGCCCCCACGGGAACGCCCCGCCTCTAGCCAGATAGCCCAGGTCGGGGGACGCGCCCCGTCATGGCTCACGGCCCCGGCGACCAGGAGCGTGCGAGCGACCTGGCGGCCGGGGCCGTCCGAACCTGCCGTCAGCTCGGCATGGAGGCCTGGGCCGGGCGAGCCGAGGCCATCTGACCGAGCTCGGACCGCACGGGTCTCCCGCGGCGGTAGAGCACGATGCTCGCGGTCAGGATCCAGATCCCCGACAGAGCGAAGGCGAAGAACGCGATAGGTGTCCAGCAGACGACGAACAGCGGGACTCCCACCCAGCCGAGCCAGCTCGGAAGCAGTGCGCTTCGAAGCGCCGTGAGCGAGGTGGCCAGGACCAGCGTCGCGACGCCGACCGCAAACGGAATGAACATCGCGCCGTCGATCGCGTTCAGCGCCTGCGCGGCTGCCGGCCGGATCTCGTCCGCCAGATCAGCCAGGGCGAAGTGGATCGCGGCCGCAGCTAGGAATCCGCCGGCGGTCACAACTCCCGCCGCGAACGCGAACCCGGGTAGCAGGCTCCCGTCCGGCAGAGCCGCGCGAGCCCGCTCCCGCAGGGTCGCCGCGAAGAGCAGCAGCGGCACGGTGCTCAGGGCAACCCCGAACGCGGCGATTGACTGCGTCGTGTCGTTGTCCGTGTAGAAGGACACGACCTTTCGCGCGGATGCGTCCTGGTCCGGGGTGTCCCCTGCAAGCACGACAAACGCCACGATCACCAACACGACGAACAGCGCGCCGCTTAGCGGTGCGAAGTCTCTCTTTTCATGACCGACCTCCTTGGGTGGTTTGCGAGTCGCGACCAGCATCCGTGGGGCCGGTTTCAAGCCGACTACGGAGCGGTAAATGCGTAGCGCGCGGGCTAACCGGCGCGCGCGGCCCTGAGCGCGCGCTCGAACCTCGCGGCGCCGGCCGCGTAGGAGTCCATCCCCACGCCGCGATAACCCTCGAGCGCGAGGCCGGCGAGCTCGACGGCCCGCTCGCTGTCGCCGCCCCTGTCGCGAGTCGAGAGCATCCGGGCGTAGTCCCGCTGCGTGTGCGCCAGCCAGGGCCGGGCTCTGATCCGCGCGTTTATCTCGAGTGCCTGCTCAAAGTGGCGCTCGGAGTCGTCCCAGGACTCGCTCGTCGCCGTCAGCAGCCCGAGGGAGCGCGCGACGGCGCCGGTGCTGATAGCCGCAATCGCGATGGCGACTCGGTCGCCGTACGACTGCAGCCGCCGGTAGAGGCGGTCGGCGCGCTCGACATCCCGCAGAGCTGCCGCTGTCTCGGCGAGCAGGGTCATGGCGACGAGCCAGTCGTCGTCGAAGGGCAGCGCCGCGAAGTCCCCTGCCGCGAGGTCTTCGAGCGCCTTGGTCGCCTCGGCCGTGTACCCCTGCTCTGCCGCCATCTGCGCACACGCGCAGCGATAGATCGGGTACCTCGGAAACTCGCCAGCCGACCGGCGGACGAGGTCCTCGACCTCGTCGAGCCGGCCCTGCTCGCGGCGAAGCATGTATAGCTGCATCCCGTGCGAAAGGGCGGCGTTCCAGGCCGGCCCTCGCTCACCGAAGCTGCGTGCGTTCGCGATCGAACGCTCCGCTTCGGCGAGCTTTCCCTCGAGTAGCGCCACGAGCCCGCTGTACACCGCGGCGACCCAGTCTTGCGACGGCTGTCGGAGCTTCTCGGCGAGCTTCGCCATGGCCGCGATGTCGGCCTTGGCGCCCGCCAAGTCGCCGAGCTCGATCAGGGCCGCGATGCGATATTCGTAGCCCTCAGCAGCCCGTTCCAGATCGCCGGCAGCCGCCGCAAGCTCTATGAGCTCCGTTGCCAGGTCCACCTCCTCGGGGGCGAACTCGGGCGAGTGGCGGGCCACGATGTAGCCGCTGATCGCGTACGCCAGCGTCTCCGGGTCGCCGATGCGGCGAGCCATCGCAAGCGCCTGCTCGCTCAGCGACCACTTTCTCTCCAGCGGGAAGCTGGGGTCGCGCAGCGGACCACCCGCGAACCGAGCCAGCAGCCTGACCCGCAGCCTGCTGTCCTCCTCCCCGACGGCGGCGAGCGCGCGCTCGAGCAGTGGCACGTGATCGACATCGCCCCTCGGGAACTCCCAGACGAACCTGCCGCCGTACCCAAGCGCGGCCCTAGCCAGATGCTCCGTCAGCCCGAGGCGTTCCGCCAGGTCGGCCGCCTCGCGGAACGATTGCTTCGAGGCCGCCGTGTCCCCCGCCCTCGCCTGGGCGTCCCCCAGCGCGAGCAGCAGCTCGCACCGCTGCAGATACTCTCCGAGCAGCGGCAGGGCCATCTCATAGAGGCGCGCGGCTTCCTCATAGGCGAGCTGCATCGCTGCCCGGTCTCCCGCCTGCCGGGCATAGTCGATCGCCTTGTCGGAGCCCGCCGCGGGGACGGCCGCGAGAAAGTGCTGCGCGAGCTCGGCGAGATGGGACTCGACGTCGCCGGCGTAGAGCGTCTCGAGCGTCTCGCCGGCCCGCGCGTGCAGCCGCACCCTCATTGCTGGGCTCAGGTCCTCGTAGAGGGCGTCCCTGATCAGCGCGTGGCCGAAGCGAAGCCGTCCGGGCGATCCCGGTACATCGCTGATCACCCGCTCGGCCATGGCCTCGTTCAAGCCGTCCAGGAGCTCGTCGCGAGGCAGGTCGGCCAGGCGGGCCACGGCTTCCAGGTCGAATTCCCGGCCCAGCACGGAGGCGGGAACCAGGAGACGACGAGATTGCTCGGACAGCCGCCCCACCCGCTGGCCGATGACGGCACGCACGCCGGGCGGGATTCCAAGGTGTGCATCCGCCTCGCCGATGCGGGCCTGGGCGTCCAGGAGGCGCACCACTTCGGCGACGAAAAGGGGATTTCCCGCCGTCTCGGAGTGGATCGCCTCGACCAGCTGCGGCGCCGGCTCGACCCCGGTCGAGAGCTCGGCGTATTCCGCCACGTCGGGCGCGCTCAACCCGTCGAGCGCGATCTGAGCGGTGTGCGGCTCTCGCACCAGCTCCGCGAGCGCCGCGGTCAGCGGATCCTGAAGGGTGGGGTCGACGTCGCGGTAGGCACAGACGAGGAGCAGGCGGCTGTCGCCGATCTGCCGGGCAACGAAGCGCAGCATGAGCAGCGAGGGCTCGTCCGCCGCGTGCATGTCGTCGAGTACGAGCACGAGCGGTCGCGCCTGCGCGCCGGCCCGCAGGAAGCTGCTCGCGGCGTCGAACAGGCGAAAGCGCGCACCCTCCGAGTCGAACCGCGGGGGCTCTGGCAGGTCGGGAAAGAGCTCGCCAAGCTCGGGAAGGAGCTGGGCGAGGTCCGGCGCCCCGGCTCCGAGCTGGGCGCGCAGCCCCTCGGGCTCAGCGTCGCGGATGTAGGTACGCAGCGCCTGAACCCAGGGCCAGTATGCGGGAGCGCCGCCGGCCTCCCAGCAACGGCCGACGAGGACGCTCGCCCCGCGGCTGCGGGCCTGTGCGATCAGCTCGTCCGCGAGTCGGCTCTTGCCGATCCCGGGCTCTCCGGGAAGCAGGAATAGGCGCCCGCGGCGGGCGAGCACGTCATCGAGGCCGGCGACGAGCTCCGCGAGCTCGGCCTCACGGCCGACGAACGCGCTGCGCGAGGGCTCCGCGGCCGACTCGGTCTCCCCCGACTCCTCGACCACGGCGAGTTGGAGCTCCGGATCCTGCGCGAGGATCGCCCGTTCGAGATCGCGCAGGCGCTCCCCGGGCTCGATCCCCAGCTCCTCGACCAGTTTGCGGCGCGCTTCCTGGTACGCCTGGAGGGCATCCGCCTGACGCTCGGAGCGGTAGAGGGCGAGCATCAGCTGCGCGTGTAGGCGCTCGCGGTACGGGTGCTCGCGGATCAGCGCCTCGAGCTCGCCGACCACTTCGGCGTGCCCACCGAGCGCCAGCCTGGCCTCTATGCGCTGCTCCATGGCAGCGAGCCGGAGTTCGTCGAGCCGGGCGATCTCGTGCTGCGCGAAGGGCTCGTAAGCCAGGTCCGCGAGCGCCGGCCCACGCCACAGCGAGAGCGCACGCTCGAGCACCGAGAGCGCGGGCTCGACACGGCCCGCAGCGAGGTCCCTCCTGCCCTCGGCCAGGAGCCGCTCGAAGCGTGTGGCGTCCAGGCGCTCGGGATCGAGCTCGAGCCGGTATCCGTGCTCGCGCGTCACGATCGTGTCCGGCCCGCTGTTGCCACGCGGCTCCGCGAGCGCCTTCCGCAGGCGGGAGATGTGCACCTGGACCGCCTTGGCGGCGGTGGCGGGTGGACTCTCCCCCCAAAGCTCGTCGATCAGCCGATCGGTGCTGAGTGTCTCGTTGGCGTGCAGCAGCAACACCGCCAGGAGCGCCCGCTGCTTGCCACCGCCAAGCGTGACCTCGCAGCCCTCTTCGAGGGCCTCCATCGGGCCGAGGATGCGGAATTCCATGTCAGTGCGAATGCGAGACCGGCTGCGCTCCAACGTACATCAGCCTCTCCTGACGCGGCTGTTACCGGGCCTTTACCGCCCTGTAGCCGGCCCGGGCCAGCATCCCCATCGACGCCAGACCCTCACACAACAGGAGGCAACGATGAGCCAGGTCTCGACACAGCACCCCGCGGTTGTTCTCCGCTCCCATTACCTGCACCTGCGCGCGCTGCTCGCCATCGCCGCGATCGCGGTGGTGTGCCTGAGCGCCGCGGTGGTCGTCCTCGCAACTGACGACGGCACGAGCAGCGGCAGCGCGAAGGCCGCAGCCCCCGCAAGGGCGCCCCAGCACAAGACGCAGGGCGACCTGCTCGGCGGCCGGCGCCCGTGATGGGACGGCTCGGCTTCGCAGCCGTAGCGACACGACCATGAAGGAAGGAACCACGATGAAGAACAGGTCCATGTACCGGATTCTCACCGCGCTGCTCGCGCTGGCCGGGCTCGCAACAGCCGTGTCGTCCGCAGCCGCGTCGGTGAACGGCCCCGTGCGGATCACCGCCGCCGGCTTCGCCTGCCCGCCCGGGACGGTGACCCCAGATCCAAACAACGGGGCGAACTATCCGAGCGCCGAGGTCGAGCCGTACGTGGCGCTCAACCCCCGCAACCCGCGCAACGCGGTCGCCATCTGGCAGCAGGACCGGTGGTCCAACGGCGGCGCCAACGGCCTAGGCGGCGGGTATACGACCGACGGCGGCACCACCTGGAGCCAGACCGCTGCGCCGTTCAGCCACTGCACGGGGGGAAACGCCGCGAACAACGGCAATTACGATCGCGCGACCGATCCGTGGGCCACGTTCGCGCCCGATGGGACCGCCTACTTCATCTCGCTGTCCCTCGCGGTGCCGGACTTCAATCCACACGAGGTCGCCGTGGCGCGCTCGACAAACGGCGGCGCGACGTGGAGCTCGCCCGTGACGCTGCTCAAGGACACGTCGGGCAACTTCAGCAACGACAAGGAGTCGATCTCGGCCGACCCCGGGAACGCGAACTACGTCTACGCCGTGTGGGACCGGCTCGTGATCCCGAACGAGCAGTCGCAAGGGGATGCACCCGGGAGGGCGTTTGCCTCCTACGGTCCAACTTGGTTCGCGCGCACCACGAACGGCGGTGGTTCCTGGCAAGCCGCTCGCAAGATCTACGACCCGGCGCTGGACGGGCCGGGCCAGGGGCGAAATGACCAGACGATCGGCAACCAGATCGTGGTCTTGCCGAACGGGACGCTGGTCGATGGCTTCGCCCTCGCCCACAACGACAACGCCCACCACCGGAAGGGCATCAAGGTCGCATTGATCCGCTCGACCGACAAGGGCGCCACCTGGGAGCAGCACGCCACGGTCGCCGCTCGAGAGCTGACGGTCGGCGTGAGCGACCCGACCACCGGCGCGCCGCTCCGCACGAGCGACGAGTTGCCGGAGATCGCAGTCGACCGCTCGAGCAACGGTCGCACCCGCGGGAACCTCTACGCGGTCTGGCAGGACGCGCGCTTCAACAACGGCGATCACGACGAGATCGCCTTCGCGCGCTCGACGGACGGCGGCAACACGTGGTCGGACCCGAAGCGGATCTCGACTCCGACCGGCAAGGCCGCCTTCACCGCGGCGATCGCGGTGGCTGGCGATGGGACGGTCGGGGTCGTCTACTACGACCTCCGCCACGACGACAGCGGAGCCCCGCTCGCGACCGACGTCTGGATGACGATCTCCTCCGATGGAGGAGCCACGTGGTCCGAGCAGCACCTCTCCGGCCCGTTCGACATGACGAAGGCGCCGGAGGCAGGCGGCTACTTCGTGGGCGACTACATCGGACTCACGGTGGGCGGCAACACGTTCCACCCGGTGTGGGTCGAGGCCACGGGGACGCAGAACGTCACCGACGTCTACACCGCCTCCGTGACGCGATAGCACCGCACCAGCCCCCGGAACACGAAAAGGCCCGCGAATGCGGGCCTTTTCAGTAGCGGGGGCGGATTCGAACCCGCGACCTTCGGGTTATGAGATCGAAGGGTGGGGGCCAGCTGGGGTCGGATGAGGCTCTGTAGAGCCACATAAGGTCATCTGAGGTGCTGTGACTTTCGCTCAGAATGCCCCCCAAATTGCCCCCCTGGCACTCGGCGCCTCCTTCCGTCGGCCCGAAGCGTCCGGCACGGACGTCATCTTCCCTGCTACGCGTAGCTACGTCTTCTACATGGAGGTCTCCTGACCATGGCCCTGCCCCTGCCTGACCGCGGCATCGTCTTCTCGCCCGTGGGTTGCGGCGACAGCACGACCATCGTGATCGACGACGACACGATTGTGCAGGTCGACCTGCACCACGCCGCCGACTCCGAGCAGGAGGACGACCCTCGCCTGCCGATCGTCGACGAGCTGGTCGACTCGCTGCCCGAGCGCGACGGCAAGCCCTACCTGGCCGCCTTCGGCGCCACCCACCTCGACACGGACCACATCTGCGGCTTCGCCCGGCTGCTAGACGAGGCGACGATCGGCGACCTGTGGTTCACGCCGCGCGTGCTCTGGGCCCAGGACCAGCACGGGCTGTCCGACGACGCGAAGGCGTTCCGCGACGAGGCCGAGCGCCGGATCAAGAAGCTCAAGCAGGAGGGCGAGGTCGGCTCCGGCGACCGGATCAGGATCATCGGCTACCACGACTCGCTCGAGCAGCACAGCGACATCTACAAGAACCTGCCCGAGGGGGCCGTGACCGTGCCAGGCAACGAGTTCACCTCGATCGACGGCGAGGACTTCGAGGGCACGTTCCGCGCCTTCGTCCACGCCCCGTTCAAGGACGACGGCGACAAGGACCGCAACGACACGAGCTTCGGCCTCCAGGTGACCCTGACCAACGGCGAAGCCGACGTCAAGGCGATCCTGCTCGGCGACCTCGCCTACCCGACGGTCGACCGGATCTTCGAGCGCAGCGACGACCACGATCTCGAGTTCGACGCCTTCCTCGCTCCGCACCACTGCTCGAAGTCGGTGATGTACTGGCAGTGCGAGGGCGACTCCGAGGCGAAGCTCCAGCAGGGCGTGCTCGACGCGATCGAGAAGGCTGCGCGGGAAGGCGCTTT
>JBJMLJ010000632.1:0-4632 GCA_045805365.1 Thermoleophilaceae bacterium | reverse complement strand
TAGGAGCGCCCGCCGGCCTCCACCCGGCTCGCTCGCCAGCCGAGCAGCTCCGAGTAGAACGCGCAGGCGCCCGGCAGGTCGCCCGTATGGAGCTCGAGGTGGACCAGGCTCATCTCCTATTTGATCCGCACGGATGCGCGAATCCATCGATGGATCCGACCGCTAACGCGGGTCTATTGGGGTGAGCATGGATTCCAGCCGCGAAAGAGAGCTGCTCGAGGCCGCGCGGGGCGGCGACGAGGCCGCCTTCGAAAAGCTGATCCAGCCATACCGCGGCGAGCTGCAGGCCCACGCCTACCGGATGCTCGGCTCGCTCCAGGACGCCGAGGACGCGATGCAGGACGCGCTCCTGCGCGCCTGGCGCGGGCTGGCCCGCTTCGAGGGCCGCAGCTCGCTTCGCTCCTGGCTCTACCGGATCGTCACGAACAGCTCCCTCAGGCTGATCGAGCGCCGGCCGGCGCGGATCCTCCCGATCGACCTCGGGCCCCCGGCCGACCCGCACGAGGGGGGAGGCACACCGCTGACCGAGTCGGCCTGGCTCGAGCCCTTCCCGGACGGGCAGCTCGCGCTCGAGGACGGACCATTCTCGCCCGAGGCGCGCTACGAGCAGCGCGAGAGCGTCGAGCTGGCCTTCACGGCCGCCCTCCAGCACCTTCCTCCGCTCCAGCGGGCGGCCTTGATCCTCACCGATGTGCTCGGCTTCGCGCCCGGCGAGGTCGCCGAGATGCTGGACGCCTCGCCCGCCTCGATCTACAGCGCGCTCCAGCGGGCCCGCAAGGCGGCGGAGGAGCGCCTACCGGAGCAGAGCCAGCAGCAGACCCTGCGCTCGCTCGGGGACGAGCGCCTCCGCGAGCTGGTCGACCGCTTCGTCGAGGCCTGGGAGGGCGGCGACGTCGACGCCATCCGCTCGATGCTCACCCAGGACGCCGTCCTCGCCATGCCCCCGTGGCCCAACTGGTTCCGCGGCCGCGAGGAGGTCGCCGACTTCCTCGCACAGGGGCCCCTGACGCCCGGCCGCCGCTGGAACCTGACGCCGACGCGCGCCAGCGGTCAGCCGGCGCTCGCCTCGTATTTCGGCGACAGCCCGCGGGCCGGCAGGGCGGAGGGGCTGATCGTGCTCACCCTCACCGAGGACGGCCGGCTCAGCCAGCTCACCGCCTTCCGGGAGCCCGGGCTCTTTCCCAGCTTCGGTCTCCCGAGGGCGATGGATTCGTAGCCCACGCCGGATCTCTAGAGCCATGAACGCACACGCTGACAACACACGCAGGATGCTGGTCTGGGTCGTGGTCCTGACGGGACTCGGCTCGTTCATGGGCGCGCTGGACACCCTCGTGGTCTCGACCGCGCTGCCGACGATCCGGCTCGACCTGGGGGCGTCGATCCCCCAGCTCGAATGGACCGTCAACGCATACAACCTGAGCTTCGCCGTGATGCTGGTCACGGCCGCGGCGCTGGGCGACCGCTTCGGGCGCCGGCGGCTGTACTCCGTCGGCCTTGTGGGCTTCGCGCTCGCGTCCGCGGCCTGCGCGCTGTCGCCGGACGTCGGCTGGCTGATAGCGGCCCGGGCCGTCCAGGGGGTCGGAGCCGCGTTCATGATGTCGCTCGGCCTGGCGCTCTTGAGCGCCGCCTTCCCGGCGGAGCGGCGGGGGACCGCCATCGGTCTCTTCAGTGCGGTCACCGGCATCGCCGTGGCCAGCGGGCCGCTGGTCGGCGGCGCCGTGGTGAACGGGCTCGATTGGACGTGGATCTTCTGGTTGAACCTGCCCATCGGCCTCGTGGCGGCACCGCTCGTGCTGACGCGGATGCGGGAGAGCTTTGGGCCGAACAGCGCCCTGGACCTTCCCGGACTCGGGCTGGTCTCGGCCGGCGCGTTCGGGATCGTCTGGGGCCTCGTCCGAGGCAACCCCGCCGGCTGGGACAGCCCCGAGGTCGTCGGAGCGCTCGTGGTCGGGGCCGCCCTGATCGTCGGCTTCGCGGCCTGGGAGCTGCGGACGCCGGAGCCCATGATTCCGATGAGCTTCTTCCGCTCGCGCGCGTTCTCGGCGGGTAACGCGGCGATCTTCTTCGTGTTCGCCTCGCTGTTCTCGGAGGTCTACTTCTTCTCGCAGCTGCTCCAGACCGGCATGGGCTTCGACGTCCTTGGCGCCGGCCTCAGGCTCATGCCGTGGACGGGGACGTTTCTCCTGGTCGGCCCCGTGGCCGGCGCGCTGGCGGACCGGATCGGGGAGCGCCCGCTGATGGTCGGGGGCCTCCTGATCCAGGCCGCGGGAACGCTCTGGATCGCCCTGATCGCATCTCCCGGCCTCGCCTACTCGCACCTGGTCGTCCCGCTCGTGGTCGCCGGCATCGGCATCTCCATAGCGATCCCGGCGGCGCAGAACTCGGTGCTCGGCTCGATGGCGGAGGAGGCCGTCGGCAAGGCGGCGGGGACCAACAGCGTGATGCGCGAGCTCGGCGGAGTCTTCGGCATCGCGATCGCCGTGGCGGTCTTCGCGGGCGCCGGCAGCTACGCCTCGCCGCAGGCGTTCACCGACGGGTTCGCGCCCGCGGTGGCGGTGGCGGCGGGCATGGCGCTGGCCGGGGCGCTCGCCGGGAGCCTGCTACCCGGCAACGGCGAGGAGCACGAGCTGGTCACGAACGGCGTCCGCGCGCCGGCGCTGGAGGAGTGCTAGATGCGACGCGTCATCGTCCGCTACCGGGTCAAGCCGGATCAGGCCGAGCGCAACGAGGAGCTTCACCGCGCGGTGTACGAGGAGCTTCACCGCGCGGATCCGCCCGGCTTCCGCTACGCGACCTTCCGCCTCGACGACGGTGTGAGCTTCGTCCACGTCGCCGAGTCGGAGGGCGCCCAGGCGCCGCTGCCGCAGCTGAGGGCCTTCCAGGAGTTCCAGCGGGGCATCGTCGAGCGCAGCGACGAGCCCCCGGTCGTCTCCGAGGCGACCCAGGTCGGCTCGTTCCGCTTCGGCGGTACTGTCGAGGCGTGACGATCCTGGTCGCGGGAGCCACGGGGAACGCCGGCGCCGCGGTGGTCCGTGCGCTCGCCGATGCCGGCGAGGACGTCCGCGCCCTCGTCCGCGAGGGCGGCGCGGACCTCCCGGCGGGAGCGGAGCCGGCCGAGGCGGACCTGGGTCGAGCCGAGACCGTCGAGCGCCACCTGGACGGAGTCTCCGCCGTGTTCATGCTGAGCGGCTACGACGGGCTCGACCAGAGCCTCCCGGCCATGCGCCAGGCGGGCGTTCGGCGGGTCGTACTGCTGTCGAGCAGCGCCGCGCCCACCGGCGACCTCGACAACGCGGTGGCCCGCTACCACATCCTCTCCGAGCGAGCGGTGCGCGACTCCGGCCTCGGCTGGACCTTCCTCCAGCCGAACAGCTTCATGTCGAACGCCTATCGCTGGCTGCCCCAGCTGCGCCGCGGCGACGTCATCCGCCTGCCCTTTGCGGACGTGCGCATCGCGATGATCCACCCGGACGACCTGGGGGCGGTAGCCGCCGCTGCGCTGAGCTCAGGGGAGCACGAGGGGAGCGCCTACCGGCTCAGCGGCCCGCGGGCCTTGCGCCCCGAGGAGCAGGTGGCGATCCTGGCCGAGGCGACCGGCCGGCCGATTCGCTTCGAGGCCCACTCCAACGAGGAAGCGCGCGCGGAGATGGAGGGCGCGATGCCGAAGGCCTATGTCGACGCCTTCTTCGAGTTCTTCGCCGAGGGCACCGTCGACGAGACGACGGTGCACTCGACGGTCGCAGACGTGACCGGCCGGGAGCCGCTCGGCTTCGAGCAGTGGGCGGCCGCCCACGCGGACGACTTCCGCTGAGCTAGCCGTGCGCCACGGCGCGCTGCCAGGTCTCGAGGTAGGCCTCGGCGGAGCGAAAGAGCAGCCGCAGCGCCGTCTTGCCGCCCCTTCGCCGCTGCATCCTCGCGAGCAGGTCCGGGAACAGCCCGTAGTGGGCTACGCCGTCCTTGTTCAGGTTGAATGTACGGCTGCCCGACACCTCGCAGACGAACGTCACCCTGCGGTCGTATGACCTGAACGACTTCGGGAGCGGCTTCGTGCGAGCGTCCGGCTCCGGGCCCGGCAGCGCGTTCAGGCCGCCGGTGTCGGTGCCGAGCCCCACGCCGAAGAAGCGCTTGCCGCGCCGGAAGCGGCGCAGCTCGAGGAAGCGGGAGATCAGTCCGCTCGTGTTGTTCGGTCTGGCGACGGCGAAGCCGCCCAGGGCATACAGCCGCCTGAGGTCGGAGTCCGTCCAGAACCCGCCGGTGTTCGTGTGGCTCGAGACGAGCGGATAGTGCTCCTGCTCGGCGATCGTCAGGACCTGGAGCCTCGCCTTCTCGCTCAGGTGGTCGGTCTCGACCAGGATGTGGTTGGCGATCAGCCGCCTGATCAGGTACTCGCCCAGGCTCGTCAGGCCCTTGGAGTTGCATTGCTTGCCGGGCGGATAGACGGGGACGGCTCCGGTGGTGAGCAGGGGGGACAGGGCCGGGTAGTAGCCCGTCAGCGCCATCACGAGCGGCAGGCTGAACGTGACCTCCTCGCCCTGGCCGGCCTCCGGACAGGGGCCCGTCTGGAAGTAGCGGCCCGTCTGGAGCGCGTTCATCCCGTTGATGAAGATCCCCTCGGCGCCGGGCTCGAGCGCC
>JBJMLJ010000631.1:0-6208 GCA_045805365.1 Thermoleophilaceae bacterium | reverse complement strand
GGCAGCGGCCTCGCCGCCGCGATGGTCGTCGCGAGCCTGCTGTTGGCGCCGGTCGGCATCGCCGACGGCGGCGACGCGCTCCTGCAGCCGGATCTACTCGCTATGGGCGCGGCTGTGGCGATGCTCTCGTCGGCGATCCCCTACTCGCTCGAGCTCGAGTCGCTGCGTCGGCTGCCGGAGGCGGTCTTCGGCGTGCTGATGAGCCTCGAGCCCGCGCTGGCGGCGCTGGCCGGCTTCGTCGTGCTGGGCCAGGACCTGCGAGCCCGCGAGCTCGCGGCGATCGTGCTGGTGGTGGCCGCCAGCGCCGGCGCCGCTCGCGGCGCGAGCTCGACGATGGTCAGCGGCTGACCGCAGTGCACGCACCAGACGAACCGGTGGAGGTCCGCCTCCGTCGTGCCACCGCAGGATGGGCAGAGATAGCTCTGCATGAGGTCCTCCTCGTGTGGGCCAAGTGAGTCGGATGACACAGGATCGCGGCCGTCCCCACAATGGGGCCGTGGCCCCATCCGATCAGGCACGCAGGTAGATCGGGTTCGAGATCACCCAGGTCCGGTCGTCGCGGTGGGCCTCCACGCGGTACACGCCCGCCTCTTCGGCGCGCTGCTCCGGCCCGCTTCCTATCTGCTCGCCGTCGCGCAGGACCCGTAGCTCCGCTTCCTCCGGCAGCTCGACCCGCAGGGTCCAGCCGCCCGCCGGCGCCTCGCCGCCCATCTCGACTCGGTCCCCGTCGCCTTCCGCCCAGAAGCGGAAGCCCTTCGCGGGCGCGATCGCGTCGACCGCGATGTAGCAGCGGCCGCCGCGCAGGGCATCGAAGACCTGGCTCCGGTCGTGCTCGAGCTCTCCGCTCAGCGGTTCCTCGGTGAGCACGTGGGTGCGTATGTAGCGGAACGAGCGCCGGTAGCTCATGAGCCTCAACGGGACGACCGGCCCGATCCGCTTGCCGAACTGGTGCGCGTCGAGGCCACCGAGGGCGGTGGTCGGCCGCTCGCGGCAGAGCTCGTCCCAGCCGCGGAGGTTGCGCTCGGGCGGGTGGCGGAGGACGTGGCCCGGGCGGGCGATGAAGCGGATCATCTCGGGGATGCTGCGCAGGCTCTCGCCGGTGTCGGTGGCGAAGCTCCAGAGCTCCACCCCGCCGAGGGCCTGGCAGTTGAGGTCGCGGAAGGGCATTCCCCTTGCCCGGCTCTTGAACCGCTCGGAGCCCTTCGACCAGGGGTGGGCGGCGAAGCCGAAGCCGCCGCCGTCGCGGACGGCCTCGCAGATCTCGGCCGCCGAGCGCCCCCTGTGGCGCACGTGCTCGTCGAGTCCGAATGCCAGGTAGTGGTTGCCGCCCTTGGGCGAGACCTCCTCGCCGACCAGCAGCAGCACGGGCCCGTACCAGCCCTCCTCACCGTTGTCCTTCGCCCTCAGGTTGTCGTGGTCGGTAAGGAGGACGACGTCGGCCTTCGCGTGGCGGGCCGCCCTGGCGATCTCGGGCACTGTCCCGGTTCCGTCGGAGTACGTCGAGTGCAGGTGGACGACGCAGGCCAGGTCGTGCATGTGCGGAGGTACGCTACGCGCATGGCGGTGATCGAGAGCCCGGAGACGATCGGGATCAAGCCGTTCCACGAGTTCGACGAGGCGGGCGCGACCTGGCCCCGCGGCGACCGCCTCGAGGCGATCCGCGCCGCCGCCGACGACTTCCGCCATCGCTTCAAGGACCAGGGCCAGGTGACGGGCGTACGGACGGTCGACCTCGTGTCGGCCGGCTATCCGACCCGCTATGCGTTCGGCGGCGCCGCTCGCGGCGTTAACCCGTACATCAACATCACCAACCGGCTGGTCGTCGTCCAGTTTCACGACTTCGAGGGCTCGTTGCGGACGCTCGTGTGGGAGCCGACGGTGCCGGAGGGCTCGGCCGAGGCCCCCTTCTACGCGCAGCTGATCGAGCGCTACGGGGAGTGGCTCTCGAACAACGTGCTGGCCAAGGAGTACAACACCGTCGAGCAGGCGCTCGCCTCCTGCGGACTGTCGCCGGCGGACGTCGACTTCGTCTCGTTCGACCACCTGCACGTACAGGACATGCGGATCCTGATGGGCACCTCACAGGCGGTCGAAGGCGAGCCCGAGCCGCGCAGGCCCTTCTTCCCGCGCGCGAAGTTCCTCTGCCAGCGCAAGGAGGTCGACACCCTCCGCTCGCCCCACCCGATGCAGTGGGCCTGGTACGTGCCCGGCGGCATGGACCACGTGCTCGACGAGAACCTCGTGCTCCTGGACGGCGACGTCGAGCTCGGCACCGGGGTGGCCCTGATGTCCACGCCGGGGCACACGGACGGCAACCAGTCGCTCGTGATCAATACGCCCGACGGCGTTTGGGTCTCCTCCGAGAACGGCGTCTGCGCCGACAACTGGCACCCCCACCTGTCGAAGATCCCGGGCATCCGCAAGGAGGCCGAGTTCATGGGCCGCGAGGTGATCCTCAACTCGAACACGCTCGAGGACTCGATCGACCAGTACGACTCGATGGTCAAGGAGAAGGCGGTCGCCGACCCCAACCGCACCGACCCCCGCTGGATGAACGTCTTCCCCTCGTCCGAGATGCCCGCCTGGCGCCGCCAGTGGCCCGTCGTCCCGAGCTTCACGTACGGCGGCATGAACTACGGCACGATCGCGTAGGCGCGCCGCCCCGCCGCGACCCGCCCCCGGGGGGGCGAATCCATCCTAGAAAGTCGCTTAGCACCCCCAGTGGGGGTAGAAAACGACACCGTAGAGCGAAAGCTGGCGCGGATTGCCTCCGCCGCGCATGGGGTGGTCACGCGGACGGAGCTCCTCGATGCCGGTGTCAGCCGCAAGGAGATCGAGCAGCGGCTGAAGAGTGGGGCGCTGATTCGTCAGCACGTAGGCGTCTACCGTGTCGGCCACTACGCGCCGAGCGTCGAGGCGCGCTATATGGCGGCGGTCAAGGCCTGCGGCGAGGGGGCGGTGCTGAGCGGCCTCGCGGCAGCCCACCTGCTTGGCCTGCTCAAGGGACGTCCGCGCCCGCCCGAGGTGACCGCGCCGCACGCGCGGAAGGTGGATGGAGTCAAGACCCGGCGATCACGGCAGATAGACGCGACCGAGTGGAAGAGGATCCCGGTCACCACCGCCCCGCGCACCCTCGTCGACATCGCCGGGGACATCGCCGAGGACGAGCTGGCCAGGGCATGCCACCAGGCGGGCGTTCGCTTCCGGACCACGCCGCGCAGGGTCGAGGCCGTCCTGGAGAAGAGGCCCAAGGCGCGAGGCGCCGCCAAGCTCCGAAGGATCATCAGCGGGGACTCGCCGATCATCCTCAGCAAGCTCGAGAAGCGCTTCCTGAAGCTGCTGCGTGAGGCCGGGCTGACCCTTCCCCGGACGAACCGGCCGAAGGACGGCCACTACATCGACTGCCGCTGGCCGGAGCACAAGCTGACGGTCGAGCTGGACAGCTACCGCTTCCACTCGTCGCGCTACGCCTGGGAGCAGGACCACCGCCGGGAACGCGAAGCCCGAGCCCGCGGCGATGAGTTCCGCCGCTACACGTGGAGCGACGTCTTCGAGGAGCCGGCGCCGACCCTCGCTGAGGTCCGAAACCTGCTCGGTAGGGTTGAAGCGTGGACCCAGGCACCCTCGACGTGGGGGGCAAGAGCTACGAGATCTTCCGGCTCGACGCGCTCCAGCAGAAGTACGACGTCGCCCGCCTCCCGTACTCGCTGAAGATCCTGCTCGAGAACCTGCTCCGCAACGGCGAGGACGCCCACGCCGAGGCCGTGGCGACCTGGAACGCCAAGGACGAGCCGTCGAAGGAGATCGCCTACCGGCCGGCCCGCGTGCTGATGCAGGACTTCACCGGCGTGCCGGCCATCGTCGATCTCGCCGCCATGCGCGACGCGATGGCCGACCTCGGAGGCGACCCGGCGAAGATCAACCCGCAGGTGCCGGTCGAGCTCGTGATCGACCACTCGATCCAGGTTGACGTCTTCGCCGAGCGGCTCGCCTTCCAGCGCAACGCCGAGCTCGAGTTCGAGCGCAACCGCGAGCGCTACGCCTTCCTGCGCTGGGGGCAGACCGCCTTCGACAACTTCGCCGTCGTCCCGCCCAATACGGGCATCTGCCACCAGGTCAACCTCGAGTACCTCGCTCGCGTGGTGATGACCGAGGACGGCAAGGCCTTCCCCGACACGCTCGTGGGCACCGACTCGCACACGACGATGATCAACGGCCTCGGCGTCCTTGGCTGGGGCGTGGGCGGCATCGAGGCGGAGGCCGCGATGCTCGGCCAGCCGGTGTCGATGCTGATCCCGCAGGTCGTGGGCTTCCGGCTCACCGGCCAGCTGCCCGAGGGCTCGACCGCCACGGACCTGGTGCTCACCGTCACCCAGATGCTGCGCGAGCGCGGGGTGGTGGGGAAGTTCGTCGAGTTCTTCGGTCCTGGCCTCCACAGCCTGCCGCTGGCCGACCGGGCCACCATCGGCAACATGTCCCCGGAGTACGGGGCGACCTGCGGCATCTTTCCCGTCGACCGGGAGACCTTGAGGTACCTCGAGTTCTCAGGGCGACCAAGGGAGCAGGTCGAGCTGGTCGAGGCCTACTGCCGCGAGCAGGGCCTCTTCCACGACGAGGATTCGGAGGAGGCGACCTACTCGGACACGCTCGAGCTCGACCTGAGCACCGTCGAGCCGTCGCTGGCCGGCCCGCGCAGGCCGCAGGACCGCGTGGCCCTGACCGATGCGGCGAGCGACTTCAGGGCCGAGCTGGGCGAGCTGATCGGCGACGCCGTAGAGCACGAGCCACCCAACGGCTCACCCGAGGAAGCCTCCGCCGAATCGTTCCCCGCCAGCGACCCTCCCTCGGTGCCCTCCGATGGAGGCCGCCCAGGCGACCAAGGGCACCAGCACCACACCGCGGTGGCAGAGCCCCCGTGGGAGGCGACCACGGTGAAGATGAACGGCAGCGAGTTCCAGCTCGACCACGGGGCCGTCGTGATCGCCGCCATCACGAGCTGCACGAACACCTCGAACCCGTCGGTGATGCTCGGAGCAGGGCTGCTGGCGAAGAAGGCGGTCGAGAAAGGCCTCACCCGAAAGCCGTGGGTGAAGACTTCGCTGGCGCCCGGCTCCAAGGTCGTCACCGACTACCTCGAGCGGGCCGGCCTGATCGAGCCGCTCGAGCAGCTCGGCTTCTCGCTCGTCGGCTACGGCTGCACCACCTGCATCGGCAACTCCGGGCCGCTGCCGGTCGAGATCTCGAAGGCGATCGAGGACAACGACCTCGCCGTCTGCTCGGTGCTGTCCGGCAACCGCAACTTCGAGGGCCGGATCCACCCCGAGGTCAAGATGAACTACCTGGCGAGCCCGCCGCTCTGCGTCGCCTACGCCCTCTCCGGCCGGATGGACCTGGACATGCTGAGCGAGCCGCTCCAGGACGACGTCTACCTGCGCGACCTCTGGCCCAGCCAGCAGGAGATCCACGCCGAGATCGAGGCGGCGATCGAGTCGGACATGTTCCGCAAGAGCTACGCCGAGGTCTTCGAGGGAGACGAGAACTGGAACGCGCTCGAGCTGCCCGAGGGCGACCGCTACGCCTGGGACCCGGGCTCGACATACGTCAAGCAGCCGCCCTACTTCGAGGGGCTGAAGGAGGGCTTCGAGGAGATCAATGGCGCCCGCTGCATCGCCGTCCTCGGCGACAGCGTGACCACCGACCACATCTCTCCGGCCGGCGCGATCAAGAAGGACTCGCCGGCCGGCCGCTACCTGATCGAGCGCGGGGTCGAGCCGAGGGACTTCAACTCCTACGGCTCCCGGCGCGGCAATCACGAGGTGATGATGCGCGGCACCTTCGCCAACGTGCGCCTGCGCAACCGGCTGGCGCCCGGCACGGAGGGTGGCTTCACGACCAAGGACGGCGAGGTCACGACGATCTTCGAGGCGGCCGAGGAGTACGGCGACACTCCGCTCTGCGTGCTGGCCGGCAAGGAGTACGGCTCGGGGTCGTCACGCGACTGGGCCGCCAAGGGCCCGCGACTGCTCGGCGTCCGCCTCGTGATCGCCGAGTCGTACGAGCGCATCCACCGGTCGAACCTCGTGGGCATGGGCGTGCTGCCCCTGCAGTTCCCCGACGGCGAGTCGGTCGACTCCCTCGGTCTCACCGGACAGGAGACCTTCGACCTCGAGCCGCTGACCGAGGGCGTGCGGACGCTGAAGGTGAGCGC
>JBJMLJ010000630.1:0-6102 GCA_045805365.1 Thermoleophilaceae bacterium | reverse complement strand
CCTGCCGCGTCCGGGAGGGCGTCGAGCCCGGAGAGGCCGAATAGCTTCTCGAACAGCTCCGTGGTCCGGTAGAGAACGGCCCCGAAGCGCGACCGGCCCGACTCCTCGATCATGCCGCGCTCGAGCAGTGTGCCGACCGCTGACTCGGACGCGACACCTCGGATCCGGGCGATCTCCGGCCGCGACACCGGCTGGAGGTAGGCGACGATCGCGAGGCATTCGGCCTGCGCCTGGGTCAGCGGCGGCGTGCGCGGCCGCGTCAGGAGCCGGCGGGCGGCGCGCTCGGCCACCGGGTCGGTGGCGAGCGTCAAGCCGCCGGCGACCTCGCGCAGCACCACCCCGCGCCAGCCCTCCGCGTAATGCTCGCGCAGGCGCGCCAGTGCCTCGACCACCTCGCCCTCGGAGACCTCGCAGGCGTCGGCGAGCCGCTCGACCGGGACCGGGTCCGGCGACAGGAAGAGGAGGGCCTCGACGATGCGGGCCAGCTCGTTCACGCGGACGGCCTCACGGTGATCGGCCCGAACGGCACCTCCTGCTCCCAGCTCGCCTCGCCGGCCTTGTAGAGCTCGAGCAGGGCGAAGAGCGTCACGGCCTCGGTCAGGCGGTCGGCGCCGCTGACGGCGTCGTCGAAGGAGAACGGGCGGCGGCTCCGCAGGAGCTCGCGCAGGTGACGCAGCCGCTGCTCGACCGAGACGGCCGGTCGGCGCACATGGCGGATGTCGATCGGCGGCGGGATCTGGAGCAGGTCGCCGACCGCCCGCGCCAGCTGCTCGGGCTCGTAGGCCCGCTGCGCCGCCTCGACGGAGACGCGCCTGAGCTGCGGCGGCAGGGGCGCCGAGCGGTAGCGATAGCCGTGCTCGGCCTCGAGGCGCTCGCGCAGCATCGCCGCGGTCGCCCGGTAGCGGTGGTACTCGAGCATCCGCGCGAGGAGCTCCTCGGCCGCCTCGCCCGGCTCGAGCTCGAGCCCCTCCTCGTCCTCCGCGGGGAGCATCAGCCGCGACTTGAGCTCGAGCAGGGCGGCGATCAAGACGAGGAACTCGGTGGTCGCCTCGAGGTCGAGCTCGCCCGCGCGCTCCAGGTGCTCGACGTAGGCGAGCACCACCTCGGCGAGGTCGACCTCGAGCAGGTCGATCTCCTCGCGGAGGACGAGCGTCAGCAGGAGGTCGAACGGGCCCTGGAAGACCTCGAGGTCGAGGTCGAGGCTGCGGAGCGGCATCAGCGGTTCAGCCTAGTGCGGGGGTCCGACGCCCATGGCGGTGCGCACCTCGGCCATCGTCTCGGCCGCGAGCTCGCGGGCCCGCGCGGCGCCCTCGCTCAGGGTTCCCTCGAGGGCCTCCTCGTCCGGGCGCAGCTCGCGGTAGCGCTCCCGGACCGGCGCGAGGTAGTCGGCCACCGCCTGCGCCACCGTGCCCTTGAACACGCCGTAGCCCTCGCCGTCGAACTCGCGCTCGACCTCCTCGGGAGCGACCCCGCGCACCACCGACAGGATCTCGATCAGGTTGCTGATGCCGGCCTTGTCCGGCGCCCGCACGACCTCGCGGCCCGAGTCCGTGACGGCGCTGCCGAGCTTCTTCATGATCGCCTCGGGCTCGTCGTCAACGTAAACCCGCCCCTGTTCGTTGCTGCCCGTGGTCGACATCTTCACGCCGGGGTCCTGGAGATCCATGATCCTGGCGCCGACCTCGGGGATGCGATGGCGCGGCACCACGAAGAGCTCCCCGTAGGTCGCGTTGAAGCGCTCGGCGATGTCCCGCGCCAGCTCCACGTGCTGGCGCTGGTCGTCGCCGACCGGTACCTCGTCGGTCTTGTAGGCAAGGATGTCTGCGGCCTGGAGAACCGGGTACAGGAAGAGGCTCGTGCGCACGAGCTCGCGCTCACGCGCCGACTTCTCCTTGAACTGATGCATCCGGGTGAGGTCCCCGTAGGCGGTCACGGCACAGAGCAGCCAGCAGAGCTCTGTGTGCTCCATCACGTCGGATTGCCGGAAGAGGATGCAGCGCGACGGGTCGAGCCCGGCGGCGAGCACCATGGCGGTCGTGTCGTAGACGTAGCCCGGAAGCGCCTCGGGCTCGTAGGACACGCTCGTCGCGTGGAGATCGACTATGCAGTAGATGGCCGGGTCGCCCCGATCCTGTCCCTCGACGTACTGGCGTATCGCCCCGATGTAGTTGCCAAGATGCTTGCGCCCGGTCGGCTGGATTCCGCTGAAGATGCGCACGGGGCGGGCAGTCTAGGAGGAGCGGAGTGCGATCGCTGATCGCGCGAGCGCCGCACTATCTAGACTCGCGCCCTGCGGGCTCCCTGCCGGTAGGGGAAAGCTGATGGCGCACGGATGGCGTAGCCGCCTCGCGGGCCTGATCGCAGTGGTCGGGACCCTCGCCCTTGCCCAGCCGGCCGCGGCGCTCACCCGCCCGCGCGACCTCGCCGGCGCGGCCCTCCACCCGTGGCGGCTCGAGACCCGCAGCTACGCCCCGTTCTGGCCCCTGCGCGATCCAGAGCTACGTGACCGCAGCTTCGCCGAGCTCGATTCGGCCGGCATCCGCCACGCGCGGGTCGACCTCAAGTGGTCCTCCGTCGAGCGCTACGGACCTTCGCTGCACGACTGGAGCGAGTTCGACGCCACGGTCGCGAGCGCACGCTTCCACCATGTCCAGCTCGAGCCGATCGTGGCCTTCACGCCGTCCTGGGCGAACGGCGGAGCGGGCCCCTTCGCCTTCCCGAAGAATCCCTCGGACTTCCAGGAGTTCCTCCAGGCGGCCATGGAGCGCTACCCCGACATCCACGTCTGGGAGATCTGGAACGAGCCGAACTCGAAGCTCTTCTCCCCGCCCCGACCCGACGCCGCCAAGTTCGTCGCCCTGCTGCACGCGGCCGGCCGGGCGCGGCTGTTCGCCGGGTCGCACGCGAAGCTGGTCACGGGCGGCCTGGCGCCCGGGGCCGAGGTGGGGATCCCGGAGTTCGCCGAGGACATCGCCCGGAGGGGAGCGTTCAGGTACGTCGACGCGCTCGGCGTCCACCCCTACAGCCCGCGGGAGCCGCAGGAGAGCGGCTCGTCCTTCCTCGAGCTGCCCAAGCTCCACCGGAGCGTCTCGCGGGCGGCCGGGCACTCCGTGGATCTCTGGGTGACGGAGTACGGCTACCCGAACGCGAAGGTCTCGAGCGGCTACGGGGCCCCGGCCGACGAGCGCGGGCAGGCCATCCGCCTGCAGAAGGCGTTCGCCATCGCTGTCGGCTGGCCGTGGCTGAAGCGCCTGACCTGGTACGGGTTCCGCGACGACTGCAACGACCCATTCCATCCCGACTGCCGCTTCGGCCTGCTGCGGGAGGACTTCACGCCCAAGCTCGTCTGGTACGGCTACCTCCAGGTGCTGGCCGGGAACCTGCCGATGCTCGACACCAAGCTGACGCTGCACCGGCGCTCCAGGGTGAAGGGCCACGGCAAGCGGCGCCGGCGGGTCCACACGCTGTTCGGCCACCTCTTCATGCCCGGCACCGATCCCGCGGCGGGCACCGTGCTGGTCGCGGCAACGCGCCGCTATCGCGGTCACAAGCGGCGGCGGCGCTACACGGCGACGCTGTCGCAGGACGGCTACCGGATCCCGCTCGGGCGCCTGCGCCCCGGCCGCTGGCGCTTCCGCGCCTCCTACGCGGGCGACAAGCGCTACACCGCGTCGTTCTCGCCGACGCTCACCGCCCGCGTGCGTTCGCGCCGCTGACTGGACGGATGTCGAATACCGCATTTCGCGGATCGCCCGCATGCTGGTCTGCGGTTCAAGGAGGCACCCATGACTCGCACCCACGCCTGGAAGGCCAAACTCATCTTGCTGTCCATCCTGCTGGCCTTTGGCGTGGGAGCGCCCGCAGCTGAAGCGGGTCCGCTCGTCGCATCGGCCAAGAACTGCTCCACCGCCGACCTGGAGCGGCCGTTCCTGCGCTGGGCCGACCCGTCCAGCTACACGCTCGTGCCCGGAGGCTCGTTCGAGGCGGGCACCCCCGACTGGAAGCTCAGCCGCGCCTCGGTGGTCGCCGGGAACGAGCCGTTCTACGCGCACGGCGCCGGCGAGTCCCACTCGCTCTCGATCGCCGCCGGTGGCTCGGCGACCACCCCGACGCTCTGCGTCGGCCTCGACAAGCCGACCCTGCGCTTCTTCGCCCACGGCAACGGGCTGACGGCGGTCTCCGTCTCGTTCGAGACCTCCCTTGGCCTCGTCCTCTCGGCCCCGATCGGCGTCGTTACGCCCGGCCCCTGGGCGCCGACCTTGCCGATGCCGGTGCTCGTCAACCTGCTGCCGCTGCTGCCCGGCGCCCAGACGCCGGTGCAGTTCAAGTTCACCCCGGCGCTGGGGGCGAGCTTGCAGATCGACGATGTCTACGTCGATCCGCGCCGGCACTGATGACGAGCACTCTCCTCCTCGATCCCGAGGCGGAGCAGCTTCTCGAGCAGTCGCGGGAGCGGGTCGAGCGGGGGCTCGACGCCCGCGAGCGGCGCGGCGAGGCCGTCGCCGCCGCCGCCTTCCTGGTGGCCGCCATCGCGGTGGCGGCGCTCGTCCCCTGGCAGCGCCCGCTCGACCCGCCCCTGGCCCTGACGCTGATCGCGTCCTACGCGCTCGCGTCCCGGATCAAGTTCGAGTTGGGGCCCTGCTACACCAACCCGACCCAGCTGCTGCTGGTGCCGATGCTGTTCCTGCTCCCGTCGGCCGTCGTGCCGCTGGCGGTCGCGGCGGGCAACCTGCTCGGCGAGGCTCCCGACTACCTGACCGGGCGGCGCCACGCCGGCCGCGCGCTGGTCGCGGTCGCCGACTCCTGGTACGCGATCGGCCCGGCGCTCGTGCTCGGGATCGCCGGCGCCGGAGCCCCGGACCTCGCAGAGTGGCCGCTTTACCTCGGCGCGCTGGCGGCGCAGCTCGGGTTCGACGTGGCCACCACCACGCCGCGCGAGTGGCTCGAGCTCGGCGTGGCGCCGCGCAAGCAGCTCGCCGGCGCAGCCTGGACCTTCGGAGTCGACGCGCTGCTCGCGACCGCCGGCCTGCTGGCCGCCCTCGCCACCCGCCAAGGCGAGTACGCCTTCCTGCTGATCGTGCCGCTCCTGGCCGTGGTCGCCGTGTTTGCGCGCGAGCGCAGCCGCCGGCTGGACAGCGCCTGCCGCCTGAGCGACGCCTACCGCGGCACGACGATGCTCCTCGCGGACATCGTCGAGACCGACGACGAGTACACGGGGCTGCACAGCCGCACGGTCGTCTCGCTGGCGCTCGGGGTGGCGGCGGAGCTCGGGCTCGACGCGCGGCAGCACCGCGACGTCGAGTTCGGCGCCCTGCTCCACGACGTGGGCAAGATCCACGTGCCCAAGGAGGTCATCAACAAGGCCGGTCCGCTCAGCCCCGAGGAGTGGGCGCTGATATGGATGCACACGGTCGACGGGCAGCAGATGCTCGAGCGCGTCGGCGGCGTGCTCAGCGAGGTGGGCCGCATCGTCCGCTCCTCGCACGAGCGCTGGGACGGCGGCGGCTACCCGGACGGCCTTGCGGGCGAGGCGATCCCGATCGAGTCGCGCATCATCACCGGCTGCGACGCCTTCAACGCGATGGTGACCGATCGCGCCTACCGCGCGGCGATGTCCACCTCGACCGCCATCGGCGAGCTCTACCGCTGCGCCGGCGCCCAGTTCGACCCGCGCGTGGTCGAGGCGCTGGTCGCGGTCGTCGAGGCCGAACCCACACTCGCACGCTAGAGGGATCCCCGGGAGGGCGCCGAAGCGGTGCCCGATGGGGCGCCGAGCGAGCTGTGTTGCGGCGATCGCGGCCGCGCTCCTGTTGCTGCCCGGCGCGGCGTCGGCCCGGCGCGGCCACTCCGGGGTCGCGGCGCTCCAGGTAGGGCTCAGGGCGAAGGGCCTCTACCTCGGGAGCGTCGACGGCTGGTACGGCCGCGGCACGCGGCGGGCCGTGGCCCGGTTCCAGCGGCGCAGGCGGCTGGCGGTCGACGGCATCGCCGGCCCGCGCACCCGGCGCGCGCTCGGACGCCGCGGCCGGCCGCCCCTCGGCGCTCGCGCGATCCGGCCCGGCGCCTCGGGCTTCGACGTCGCCGCGCTCCAGTTCCTCATCTCCT
>JBJMLJ010000629.1:0-6862 GCA_045805365.1 Thermoleophilaceae bacterium | reverse complement strand
GCTGGTCACATAGCGCGCGATCTCGGCCAGCACGTCCTGTTCCACCTCAACGCGATCGAGGCGGGCGCGCTTGGCGAGGATGGCCAGCCGCACGTCGAACGCGGGCGGCTCGAGCTCGACCACCAAGCCGGAGCGGAAGCGCTCCTCGAGCCGCTGCTCGAGCTCCCGCAGCTCCTCGGGGGCGCGGTCGGAGGTCATGACGAGCTGCCGCCCCGAGCCGAGCAGCGAGTTGAACATGTGGAAGAACTCCTCGCGGGTCTGCTCCTTGTTGGCGAGGAACTGGACGTCGTCGATCAGGACTACGTCGGCGCCGCGGAAGGACTCACGGAAGGCGGAGGTGCGCCGACCCCGGATGGCTTCGACGAACTCGCCGGTGAACTCCTCGACGGTCGCGTAGCGAACGGTCAGGCCCATCCCGTAGCGGGTCACGTAGTTGCCAATGGCGTGGAGCAGATGCGTCTTGCCGAGCCCCGGAGGGCCGTGCAGGAAGAGCGGGTTGTAGGCCTGGCCGGGCAGCTCGGCCGCGGCGAGCGAGGACGCGTGGGCGAGGCGATTCCCGTTGCCGATCACGAACTGCTCGAAGGTGTACTTGGGGTTGAGGGTCGTCAGACGCTGTGCGCTGGGCGGCAGGGGTGGCGGGTCGGTCGGCGGCCGCCAATCCGGGCCCACCACCTGTACGACGGCTCGCTCGCCGAGCTGCGCGACCGCCGCTTTGCGCAGCAGCGGCAGGTAGCGCTCGGCCACGCAGCCGCGGATGTGCTCGGGTGCGCGGACGTAGAGGGTGCTGTCGACGAGGCCGCCGGCCTCCAGCGGGTCGAGCCAGATGTGGAACTTGAGGTCAGGCGTCTCGCGCCGAAGCTCATCCCTGATTGCGCTCCAGATTGGCTCGACCTTTTCGGGCATGGGCAATCCGCGCCCCTCCTCAAGGGACTTTCGCTCGCGGCTTCGATAAGTGGAGGGACGTGGCGGGCCTGGGCCCCGCGGCCCCTCGGTGGATCGAGTGTACACGTGTGATTCGGGCGTAAAAGAGGGCCACCGGAGGCCACCGGAAACGAACTCGCAAATCGCGTGAAAAGCGCCCTCTGGGCCCCTCCCTATACTTCGGCGACCCGCCGCCTCGCGTTCCCATGAAGCGCACCTACCAGCCGAAGAAGCGCAAGCGCGCCCGCACGCACGGGTTCCGCGCGCGCATGCGCACGCGCGGAGGCCGCCGGATCCTGAAGCACCGGCGCGACAAGGGCCGCAAGCGGCTCACGCCGTAGCGATGCCCGCCCGCCGCAGGCGCCGCCGGCTGTCGCGCAGCGGCGAGTTCGAGCGCGTCTACCGCGAGGGGCGGTCGCACGCCAACCGGCACCTCGTCCTCTACGCCTTCCCCCGCGGCGACGACGTCGAGCCGCCGCGCCTCGGCGTGTCGGTGGGGCGCAAGCTCGGCGGCGCTGTCGAGCGCAACCGCGTCAAGCGGCTGCTCCGGGAGGCGTTCTGGGCCACGGCCGACGAGCTGGCCCCTGGCCACGACTTCGTCATCGTCGCGAGGCCGCCCGCCGGCGAGCTGGCCGAGCGCGGCGGCGAGAAGGCGATCGAGGAGGCGCTCCGCTCGGCCCTGGCGGAGGCCGGCCTTGCGAGGGGATCGGCATGACCGCACTGCGTTCGATCGCGATCGCCCCGATCCGGCTCTACCAGCGCGCCCTGTCGCCCGCCCTGCCGAGCCGCTGCAAGTACCATCCGAGCTGCTCGCAGTACGCCGTGGAAGCCGTTCGGACCTACGGCATACTCAGAGGCATCGTCCTCGCCGGCTGGCGGCTCCTGCGCTGCAACCCCTGGAGCCACGGCGGCGTCGACTTCGTCCAAGACCAGACACTGTTTAGCCCTCGGGGCTTGGGAGGAACGCAGCCCGATTCGCTGATCGGGCGAGCACCGGACCAGAGCTAGCTCATGCTGCTGATCGCGAAAGTCCTGCCCTTCCTCAAGCCGATCGTGGACGCCTGCGAGGCCGTCCTCAAGTTCTGGCACAACCTGATCGGGGACTTCACCGGCAGCTGGGGCTGGTCGATCATCTTGCTCACGTTCACGGTCCGGATCGTGATCCTGCCGCTCACCTTCAAGGGCGTGAAGTCGATGCAGCGCCTTCAGCAGCTGCAGCCCGAGATCAAGCAGATCCAGGCGCGCTACAAGGGCGACCGGCAGCGGATGAACCAGGAGATCATGGCCTTCTACCAGCGCGAGAAGGTCAACCCGCTCGGCTCCTGCCTGCCGCTCGCGCTCCAGATCCCGTTCTTCATCTCGCTCTTCTACGTACTCCGCTCCGGCAGCTTCAAGGCGGAGATCGCGGACAACCCGAGCTTCGGGCCGATTCCCGACCTCGCGCACAAGGTGACGGGCGACCCCGTGCTGCTCGGCGGCTTGATCGTCCTCTACGTCGGCACGCAGCTGGCCGCCAGCGCCGTCACGGCGATCAGCGCGGACCCGACACAGCGCCGGATCATGCTGGCGATGCCGTTCTTCTTCACCTTCTTCATCATCAACTTCCAGGCCGGACTGATCGTCTACTGGATCACGACCAACGTCTGGACGATCGGCCAGCAGCTGCTCGTGCGGAAGATGTATCCGAAGCCGGAACCCCGGGAGCTGTCCGCGGTCGAGGCGAAACCGGCGCGAGGCAAACCGCCGTCCGAGCCGGCCGGCGGCGACGGGAAGGCCGCCACCGAGAAGGAGGCGAAGGCGCCTCCGAAGACGAAGGCCAAGGCCAAGGCCGGCAGCTCCGACGGCGGCAACGGCGGGAGCGCCAAGGCGCCCCCGCCGGCTCCGCGCAAGAAGAAGAAGCGCTCCGGCCGGCGCCGGTAGGCCTTCGAAGGAGGAGCCGATGGCGAGCGACGAGAACGGCGAGACACGGGACCGCGACCCGGTCGCGGAGGGCGAGGGCGACAGCCTCGGCGAGGCCAAGTGGAGCGCGATGAAGGAGCTCGAGCTCCGCTTCCCGGGCCTGACCGCGGACTCCGTCCGCTTCGCAGTGCTGGAGGAGCCGTCGGGCGACAGGCCGGCGCGGGTGAGCGGCGAGGTCGACGTCGAATCGTGGGAGCGGATCGCCGACCTCGTGCCCGAGGAGCCGGCCGAGCGCGTGCGGACGGTGGTGGCGCGCGTCGTGCAGGGGCTGGGACTACATGCAACGGTCGATATAGAGGAGTCCGAGGACGAGATCCGGGCCACCGTGAACGGCGACGAGCTCGGACTGCTGATCGGCAAGCACGGGGCGACGATCGACGCCGTGCAGCACATCGCCTTCCGGGCCGCCTCGAAGGGGGTCGAGGAGCGCAAGCAGGTGGTGGTGGACGCGGCCGGTTATCGCGACCGGCGCGAGGCGGCTCTCCAGCGGATCGCCGACCGCGCGGCCGCAGAGGCGCTGCGCTTCGACCGGCCGGTGGAGCTCGAGCCGATGCGTCCGGGGGAGCGGAAGATCGTCCACCTGTACCTGCGCGAGCGCACGGACGTGGAGACGCATAGCGAGGGCGACGAGCCGGAGCGCCGGCTCGTGATCACCCCGCTGCGTGTGCCGGGCCGCAACTGAGCGTTTCACGGGAAACGCTCGCCGGGCTGGCGGAGCGCTACGCGCTGCCGCCGTCGGCCCCGGATCAGCTGGAGCGGCTGCTGGAAGCGCTCGCGGCCGAGCCGGACCCGCCGACCACGGTGCGGGAGCCGGCCGAGGCTTTGGACGTCCATGTCGCCGACAGCCTGGCGGGGCTGGAGGTGGCGGAGCTGCGCTCGGCGGCGGCGATCGCCGACATCGGCTCGGGTGCGGGGTTCCCCGGGCTGGTGCTCGCCGCGGCGCTGGGCGCCGCGCGGGTTGACCTGGTGGAAAGCGCGGCTAGGAAATGTGAGCTCATCGAGCGTTTGGCAGCGGCGGCCGGACTCGACAACGCCCGGGCCGTGGCCCGCCGCTCGGAGGAGTGGGCTCGCAGCGAGGGTCGCGGCGCCTACGACGCCGTGACGGCCCGCGCGCTCGGCCCGCTCGCCGTCCTGGTCGAGTACGCCGCGCCGCTGCTTCGGGACGGGGGGGTGCTCGTAGCGTGGAAGGCGGCCCGGGAGGGCGACGAGGAGGCGGCCGGGGAGGCGGCCGCGGCCCTCGTCGGCCTGGCGCGGGGCCGTGTTGTCCCGGTCGAGCCGTTCGCCGGCGCCCGGCACCGCCATCTGCACGTCTTCGAGAAGGTCGCGCCCACGCCGGAGCGCTACCCGCGGCGGCCCGGAATGGCCCGGAAGCGCCCGCTGGCGTAGCCGCGGGGAGGAGTGTGCCGTTCGGCCCCGAACCGTCAGCTAGGGGGGCCGGTTCCGACCGCGCCCGCCACTAACTTCGCGCGCAGGGCCAAATGGGAAGCGTTTACGCAGTCGCAAACCAGAAGGGCGGGGTCGGCAAGACCACGACGGCCGTCAACGTCGCGGCGAGCATCGCCGAGGCCGGCTACGAGACCCTGCTCGTCGACCTCGATCCCCAGTGCAACGCCACGGTCGCCCTGGGGCTGCCGAAGGACGCCAGCCCCAACACCTACGACTGCTTCGCCGAGGGCACGGCCCTGGATCGCGCCGCCATGCCGACGGACATCGAGCGCCTGCACGCGGTGCCGTCCACGCCCGACCTCGCCGGCGCGAACGTCGAGCTGCCGCGGATCGCGGGCTCGGAGACGCGGCTCCGCGAGGCTCTCGGAGACGTCCGCGGCCGCTACCTGTTCACGCTGCTCGACTGCCCGCCCTCGCTGGGCCCGCTCACGGTCAACGCGCTGGTCGCGGCCGACAAGGTGATCGTCCCGGTCCAGACCGAGTACTTCGCGCTCGAGGGCCTCGCCGGCCTGCTCGACACGCTCGGGCTGATCCAGCGCGAGCTGAACCCGCGGCTCACGGTCGCGGGAATGATCCTGACGATGCACGACGGGCGCACGCGGCTGGCGCGCGACGTCGAGCGCGAGGTCCGCGAGCACTTCCCCGACCTGGTCTTCGACACGGTGATCCCGCGCAACGTCCGCGTGGGCGAGGCGCCGAGCTTCGGCGTCCCGGTCACGGCGCACGCACCCAACAGCGCGGGATCGGCCGCGTACCTGAAGCTTGCAAAGGAGGTGGCCGCACGTGGCTGAGGACAAGCGCGGCATGGGCCGCGGGCTGGCGGCGATCCTGCCGCGGACCGAGAAGGACGAGGGCGGCGGCCTGCGCGAGCTGCCGGTCGACATCGTCAAGCCCAACCCGCGCCAGCCCCGGCGCCGCTTCGACGACGGCGCCCTCGCCGAGCTGGCGCAGTCGATCCGCTCGCGGGGCCTGCTCCAGCCGATCGTCGTGCGGCCGCTCGCCGGTGGCGAGTTCGAGCTGCTCGCCGGCGAGCGCCGGCTGCGGGCCGCCAAGATCGCCGAGCTCGAGAGCGTGCCGGCGCTCGTCCGTGACGCCGACGACTGGGAGCGGCTGGACCTCGCCCTGGCCGAGAACATGGCCCGCGAGGACCTCAACCCGGTCGAGGAGGCGCGCGCCTGCGCGATGCTGGTCGAGGACCTCGGGCTCACGAAGGGCGAGGTGGGCCGGCGCGTCGGCCGCAGCCGGGTGGCCATCTCCAACCTGATCCGCCTGCTTGAGCTGCCGGAGGAGGCGCTCGAGCTGATCGCGGCCGGCGAGCTCAGCGAGGGCCACGGCCGCGCACTGCTCCTGTGCAAGGACCACGCCGCGCGACGGCAGCTCGCCTTCCACGCGCGCGACGGCGGCTGGTCGGTCCGCGAGACCGAGGACCGTGCCCGTGAGGCGCAGGGAAGCGAGCCGCGCCAGCGGCCGAGGGTCGTCGTCCACCCGGACCTGCAGGAGGCGCTCGCGGCGGCCGAGGACGCCCTGTCGGCGGCCCTCGGCGCGGACGTAAAGGCCCGCCCCATGGGCGACGGCTGCGTCGTCGAGATCGCCTTCGAGACCCCGGCCGAGGTGGTCAAGCTGGCCGAGCGCTTGCTCTCCTCGGGCGCCCGCGCAGCCGCCTGAGGGAGCCAACCGGCCGCCGCTACAATCGCCGCCGAGGCGGGCGATTAGCTCAGTTGGTTAGAGCGCGTCTCTGATAAGGACGAGGTCCCTGGTTCGAGTCCAGGATCGCCCATAGCTACGGCCGCGCGCGGAATAGGAACCCTCGCGTCTCATCCTGTTCCGGCGCGCCGCGAACGGCCGGCCGGTAACCGGTTGCTGGTGCCGAAAGCCTCGACGAAGGGGGCCAGGGCCTCGCCACGGCTGCAGCCAAGATCGACGATCGCGGTGTCATGCCGAACGAACCCCGACCCGACGTCGAACACAAGGCGGCGCATGGTCTCGTACCCCGGGATCGACCGCCGCAGCATGTCGTCGAAGACCCGAGTGACCTGCTCGTCGAACTCCCAGCGACCTTCCGGCCGGTGCTGGAGGGAGCTCTGCGGGTCTATGACAGCCAACTTTGGGTCATGCCTGTGACGTGACAAGGCGAGGTCCGGGAGTTCGAGAATCGTTCCATAATGGCGGCAACAGGCGAGTGCCCGAGAGCCCCGATTCTTGGGGCTCTCGCAGGTCCGGGAACCCCCTCCGGCGGGCCGTCCTCCCATGACTAGACTGTCCCGACAGACCCCGAGCGGCGAGGAGAGCCGGCGCGGATGCAGGAAATGGTCATCTACGGCGTGAGCTTCGACATGGTCGGCAAGCAGCCGATCGTCCTGCTCAAGACCCGGGACGGCAACAAGTTCCTGCCCATCTGGATCGGCCATCCCGAGGCCGCCGCGATCCTCATGAAGCTCCAGGGAGCGAACACGCCGCGGCCGATGACCCACGACTTGATCAGCGACATGCTGTCCGAGCTCGAGGTCTCCTGTACGCGCGTGGCGGTGACCGAACT
>JBJMLJ010000628.1:0-3098 GCA_045805365.1 Thermoleophilaceae bacterium | reverse complement strand
GGCAACAGCAAGAAGACCGCCCACGTCAAGCTGGGCAAGCGGCCCAACAAGCTCCAGCAGCAGTCCTCGCAGGGCCAGAACAGCCCGTTGCCACTTCCGTAGCTGCGACCATTGGCCCGTGACTCGGGTCAAGGCCTGCGGCATCACCACGCTCGATGACGCCCGGCGCTGCGCCGAGCTTGGCGCGTGGGCGCTCGGCCTGATCTTCTGGCCCGATAGCCCGCGGGCCTGCGCGATCGAGGACGCCGAGCAGATCGGCGCCGCGCTGCACCGGCGAGTCGAGATCGCGGGCGTCTTCGTCAACGCCAGCCTCGACCATGTGGCCGCCACCGCCGACCGGGCCGGGCTGACGCTCCTCCAGCTCCACGGCGACGAGGGCCCCGCCTACTGCGCCGAGGCCGCCCGGCGGACCGGCTGCAAGGTGATGAAGGCGATGCGCGTGAAGGGCGCCGCCGAGGTGCGCGCGCTGCGTGCCTTCCACACCGACTTCCACCTGCTGGACGCCTACGTCCCGGGCAGCCCCGGGGGCACCGGCGAGTCCTTCAACTGGGAGCTCGCCCGGATGCACCGGGGCCCCGCGGAGGTCGTCCTCTCCGGAGGCCTGACGCCCGAGAACGTGGGCGAGGTGATCGCGGCCGCCCGGCCTTTCGCCGTCGACACGGCCAGCGGCACTGAGGCGTCCCCTGGCCGGAAGGACCCGCGCCTCGTCGAGGCGTTCTTCAGCGCCGTGGATCGCGTGCAAGCCGCGGCATGAGCGCCCAGCCGGTCGAGCGGCGCTTCGGCCCCTACGGCGGCCGCTACGTGCCCGAGACGCTCATCCCCGCGCTCGACGAGCTGGAGGGCGCCTGGCTCGAGGCCCGCGCCGATCCGGCGTTCCAGGAGGAGCTGTCCGGGCTGTTGCGCGACTACGTCGGCCGGCCCACTCCTCTCTACAAGGCCGAGCGGCTCTCCGAGGCCGCCGGGTCGGAGGTCTGGCTCAAGCGCGAGGACCTCCTCCACACCGGCGCGCACAAGATCAACAACGCGATCGGCCAGACGCTGCTGGCCCGGCGGATGGGCAAGCCGCGGGTGATCGCGGAGACCGGCGCCGGCCAGCACGGGGTCGCCGCCGCCACCGCCTGCGCGCTGCTCGACATCGAGTGCGTCGTCTACATGGGCACCGAGGACATGCGCCGCCAGCGGCCGAACGTGGAGCGGATGCGGCTGCTGGGCGCCGAGGTCGCGCCGGTCGAGGCGGGCGCTCGGACGCTCAAGGAGGCTGTGAGCGCGGCGATCAGGGACTGGGTCGCGAACGTGGAGACGACCCACTACGTGATCGGCTCGGCCGTCGGGCCGTCCCCATATCCCTCCCTGGTGCGCGACCTCCAGCGGGTGATCGGCGACGAGGCGCGCGCCCAGGTGCTGGAGGAGGCGGGCCGGCTGCCGGACCGTGTGCTCGCCTGCGTCGGCGGCGGCTCGAACGCGATCGGCACCTTCGCTGCCTTCGTCGACGACGCCGGCGTCGAGCTGATCGGGGTCGAGGCGGCTGGGGAGGGGCTCGACACCACGCGCCACTCCGCCCCGCTCACGACCGGCGCGCGCGGCGTCCTGCACGGCGCGCTGTCGGCGGTGCTCATGGACGAGGAGGGCCAGATACTCGAGGCGCACTCGGTGTCGGCCGGGCTCGACTACCCGGGCGTGGGGCCGGAGCACGCCCACCTGCGCGACAGCGGCCGGGTCCGCTATGTGGGGGTCGAGGACGGCGCGGCGCTCGCGGCCTTCCACCGGACCTGCGAGCTGGAGGGCATCGTGCCGGCGCTCGAGCCCGCGCACGCCATCGCCTGGCTGCTCGAGAACCCGCGGCCGGGCGCCCTCGACCTGGTGACCCTGTCGGGCCGCGGCGACAAGGATCTGGCCGAAGTCCTCGGGGAATGAGCGATCGGATAGGGGCCGCCTTCGCCGGCCACGACAAGCGCTCGGCGCTGATGCCGTACCTGATGGGCGGCTATCCCGACCTCGACGCGTCGCTCGCGGCGGGGGAGGCGGCGGCCGAGGCCGGCGCCGATCTGCTCGAGCTCGGCATCCCCTTCTCCGATCCGCTCGCCGACGGGCCCGTCATCCACGCCGCCGGCACCGCCGCGCTCAAGGCCGGCGCCACTCCGCACGCCGTCCTCGGCGTCTGCGAGCGCCTGGCGGAGCGCCTGCCGGTGGTGCTGATGGTCTACGTCAACGTCGTGCTCGCCGGCGGTGCGGAGCACTTCGCCCGCCGTGCGGCGAGCGCTGGCGCGGCCGGCCTGATCGTGCCCGACCTCCCGCACGACGAGGCGGGCGAGCTGCGGGCGGCGTGCGACGCGGAGGGAATCGCCCTCGTCCCGCTGGTGGCCCCGACGACCACCCGGGATCGGCTCGAGGCGATCGGCGCCGATGCCCGGGGCTTCGTCTACGCCGTCTCGCTGGCCGGGACGACCGGCGAGCGCGACCGCCTGCCGCCCGAGCTGCCGGCGATGGTCGAGCGCGTCCGGGACGCCTCGGCGCTTCCGGTGGCGGTCGGTTTCGGCATCTCGACGCCGGAGCAGGCGCGTTCGGTGGCCGACATCGCCGACGGCGTGATCGTCGGCAGCAGGGTGGTTCGGGCCGCCGGAGAGGACGGCGCGGAGGGGGTCCGGGAGCTGGTCTCCGCGTTCTCGCGGGCGCTCGCGGACGGCTGCTAGGGTCCGCTTCGATGGCGGAAACGAAGACTCGTACGCGGCGTCCGCCCAAGCGCAGGCTGGTGGAGGGGCACGCGCGCAGTTACTTCGAGGCCCTCGCCGGACGCAACCCCGACGCCATGGCCACGCACTGGAGCAAGGACGGCGTCGCCGACATCGTCCCGCTCGCGGTGCTCCGCGGCCCGGACGAGCTGAAGCGCTTCTTCCGCGAGCTCTTCGCGGCCTTCCCCGGGATCGAGACCACGGTCACCCGCGTGGTCGCCGACGACAAGCACGCCGTCGTGGAGTGGAGGATGAGCGGCACCTTCAGCGGCACCCCGTTCCAGGGCATCGAGCCGACCGGCCGGGAGGTGGACCTGCGCGGAATCGACATCCTCGAGATCCAGGAGCAGCAGATCCTCACGAACACCG
>JBJMLJ010000627.1:0-2433 GCA_045805365.1 Thermoleophilaceae bacterium | reverse complement strand
GCCGGAGCTCATCGGCGAGGGTCGAGCCGTCGACCGATTGCGGCGGCGGCGACAGCGGGCGGGCGAGGGCCTCGCGGAGGTCGGACAGCGCGGCCTGCATCTCCTCCGCGCAGCGAGCCCGTTCACGATCGCTGAGCTCGCGCTCCGACCCCAGCACCAGGGAGATCCCGAACAGCCGCTGCACCACTCGCTCGTGGATCTCGCGCGCGAGCGCGATGCGCGCGGACAGGAGCCGCGCCCGGCCCTGCTGGCTGGTCGCGATGCGCGCGCTCGCGGCCAGGGCGGCCGTCTTGCCGAGCGTCCACATCGTGTGCCGCTCCGGCTCGGTGAGCGTGAAGTGCCCGCCGCCGCGGTCGGCGAAGATCACCCCGAGCCAGCGGCCGCCGGCAGACACCGGGGTACAGGTGAGAGTCGTCACGCCGGCGAAGCGCGCGTAGCGCGGTGGGACCTCGCGCTCGAGCTGCTCCGAGACCTCGACCACCCGGTCGTCGCCGAGCGCCCGCTGGGCGACCGGCGTCTCCTCGAGGGTGCCGTAGACGTCGGCCAGCAGGTCTGGATCGACGCCGTGGCTGCCCACGGGCACGACGATCTTGCGCACGTCGTCGTAGAGGAACAGGCCCGCCCGCTCCATCGACGTCAGCCGGCAGACCGCCTCACAGAGGCGGTCGTAGAAGGCGCGCCCGGACAGGGCCCGGTCGTCCAGGCCCGAGAGCAGCTCGACGAACACATCGAGCGCATCCGTGCGCGGCGAGAGGTCGGTCTCCGGCATCTTGCCTCTCTTGTACCGATACCCGGGCGGACCGGTTACGCCACCTGGAGCGGTTCCTCCCGGTGCAGCGACAGCCGCAGCGTCTGATCGGAGGTGAGCGACACCACTCGCCGGTGGCCGCAATCCAGGCAGCGGCAGTGCACCTGCCCGTCGAAGTCACCGACCTCGAGCGACCACTCGACCTCGCCGGACAGGCAGACCCGGCAGGCGAGCGCGGCCGCTACGAGCGCGGGGTGGTCGTCTCCCCTGAATGTCGTCGTTTCGGCCATACACAGAGGCTTGCCCGTGTCGGGCTGACCGCAAGGCCGAGATCGGTCAAACCCCCCGGTCGGGGGGATGGCTAGAGGCTCGCCGCGCGGTTCACCGCCTGGTCGGCCACCCGCGGCACGACGTCGGCCAGCCTCGTGCCGTCCGGCAGCGTCAGCGCCGGGTCGAGCTCCAGCAGCGGCTCGAGCACGAAGCGGCGGCTCAGGATCTCGGGGTGCGGGAGCGTTAGCCGCTCGGACCGCAACTCGATGTCCCCGAGCAGCAGGACGTCGACGTCGATCGGCCGCGGCCCGTGGCGAACGCCGCCGGGGCGCCGCCCGAGCGAGTGCTCGACCGCCTTGCAGACGATCAAGAGCTCCTCGGGACCGAGCTCCGTCTCGATCGCCAGGCAGGCGTTGAGGAAATCGGGTTGGTCGAGCAGCTCGCCCTGGGGCTCGGTCTCGTAGACCGACGACGCCGCCTCGACGTTCACGCCATGCCCCAGCAGCGCGTCCACCGCGGCGCGCAGGTTCTCGAGCCGATTGCCTTGGTTCGACCCGAGCCCGAGGTAGCCCCTCAACCGGCCGCGCCGCCGTCGCCCAGGTCGTGCACGAGCCGCAACAGCTCCAGCGGGCTGAACGGCTTGCTCAGAAAGAGGTCGGCGCCGGCGTCCTCGGCCTCGCGCTCCGCCTCCTCGCCCGCGGCCGCCGTGAGCATCACGATCGTCGTCTGCGCGGTGTCGGGCTCGGCGCGCAGCCGCCGGCAGACCTCGTAGCCGTCGATCCCCGGCATGTCGATGTCCAGGAAGACGAGCGCCGGCGGCTGCGAGCGGGCGAGCTCGAGCGCCGCCTCGCCGCCCGGCGCCTCGGTGGGCTCGAAGCCGGCGACGTCCTCGAGGGTGGTAGCCACGAGCTTGCGGATGAAGGGGTCGTCGTCGACGATCAGGACCGAGGCCATTGTCAGCTCAGACGATGCCGGTACGGATGCGTTCGAGGGCCTCGTCCGGGATCTCGTCGAGCGCCTCCACCACCTGCGGGTCGAACTGGCTGCCGGCGCTCTCGGCGATCGCCCTGCGCGCGTGGGCCAGCGGGGCGGCGGGCCGGTAGGGCCTGTCTGTGGTGATCGCGTCGAGCGAGTCGGCGACCGCGAAGATCCGCGCCGCGAGCGCGATCTCCTCGCCCTTCAGGCCGTCCGGGTAGCCCTCGCCGTCCCAGCGCTCGTGGTGGTGCTTGACGATGTCGGCCGCCGACTCGAGGAAGGGGATCCCGCTGAGGATCTCCGCGCCGATCAGCGGGTGCCGGCGCATCAGCCCGCGCTCCGCGTCGCTGAGCGGCTCGGGCTTGTGGAGGATCCCGTCGGGGATCGCGACCTTGCCGATGTCGTGCAGCAGGTAGCCGAACTCGATCTCGGGCTCGCCG
>JBJMLJ010000626.1:0-7212 GCA_045805365.1 Thermoleophilaceae bacterium | reverse complement strand
TTGCTGCCGGCTGTCCGCGACGAGCGTGGAGTTAGCGTTGCTATGGCAACGCTAAGTCGCCACTCGGCGTCGCCTAGCGGGTCGTCAGCGCGACGCCGGGCCGACCGACGACCAGGTGAAGCGGGTCACGTCCTCGCGGGGGGCGAGGGCGCCGGCGCGGGTTCCGCGGCGCACGAAGATCGTCGCGGCGGGGGCAGTGCGGGCGATCTCGGTGCGGGTCGCTCCGAGGCCCTCCTGCTTCCAGCGGTCGGAGAGGCCGATCACGAGCAGGCCGGCGCCCTCGGCCGCGGCGAGGATGCCCTCGCGGCCGGGCTCCGCGACCACCGGCTCGGCGGGGATGCCTGCGAACTGCTGCACGAGCAGGCCGGCGTCGCCCAGCAACCTCGTGACGCGGGTGCGCTCGTCCGTGTCGCCGGTGGCGCCCAGCATCTTCAGCGGCGCCTCGGTGGCCGAGGCGATCCAGGCGCCCAGCTCCAGGGCCGCCCAGTCGTGCTCGGCGCCGCCGAACGGGACCACCACCGCGCGGCCGGGGCCGGGCGAGGCCGGCGCATCCACGCGGGAGACGAGCGCCGCCACGTCGCACTCCGCGTCGCGGAGCACGGTCGCGACGTCGCCGCGGGGAACCGCGTCGCCGAGCAGCGGGGTGCGGCCGTCGAGCAGGAGCAGGTCGACCGACTCGCTGTGGGCGAGCCGGACGAGGTCGTCGCCCACGTCGGACGCGGTGAAGGCGACGCCGCGGGCGGCGATGCCCTTTTCGATCGCCTCCAGCCGCGCGATCGCCACCTCGTCGGACGCCTCCCGCAGCAGGCTGTTCTCCGTCTGTAGGGCGCCACGGGCGGAGGCGCTCCGCGGCGGCCGCACGATGCGCGCGAGGACGAGCTCGCGGGGCGGCTCCGAGCCGGCCAGCGGCTCCGCGATCGAGCGCAGCTCCTCGAGCTCCGCGTCGCCCAGCGACGCCACGAGGATCGACCGCTCGGGCACCTCGAGGTTGGGGAACTCGACCATGGAGCGCTCGCGCGCCGCGTCGAACTCCTCCTCGACCGGCTCGCCGTAGCGGTTCTCCGGGTCGAGCAGGTTGAGCAGTGGGCCGGCCATGAACGTCGTCACGAGCGCCATCAGCACCAGGGCTGCGAACAGGGCGTCCGAGATCACGCCGAGCTCCAGCGCGAGGTTCAGCACGATCAGCTCGGTGAGGCCGCGCGTGTTCATGAGCACGCCGATCACCGCCGAGGCGCGCGTGTCGAAGCCGCTTATCCGGGCCGCCACAGCCGCGCCGACGAACTTGCCGACGACCGCCACGCCGATCAACGCGAGGGTCGTCCACCAGAGGACCGGACGGTCCAGCAGGCCGATGTTCGTCTTCAGCCCGGTGTAGGCGAAGAACATCGGCAGCAGGAGAACGACGACGAAGTCCTCCATGCGCCGCGTCACGTCCTCGGTCAGGCCGCTGTGCCGCGGCATGACCATCCCGGCGATGAAGCCGCCGAAGATGACCGCCACGCCGATCTCCTCGGTGGCGAAGGCGGACAGCAGGACCGCGGCGAAGATGGCCGCCACCCAGACTCCCGGCAGCTTGCCGGCCCGGTCATAGGCGTTCGAGACACGGGCCATGAACGGCCGCACGAGCAGCCCCATGAAGAGGCAGAACGCGATGGCCAGGGCGATCGTGCGGATCACCTTGGTGCCGGTCCCGGACGCGGCGACCGCGGTCGCGAGCGCGATCAGGAACCAGGCGGTCACGTCGTCGATGGCCGCGCACGCCAACGTCAGCGCGCCCACCGGCCGCTTCAGCATCCGCCGCTCGACCAGGATCCGGGCCAGCACCGGGAAGGCCGTGATCGACATCGCGACGCCCATGAAGACCGCGAACGCAACGAACTTCTTGTCGGGCGCGAGGATCGGGTAGAGCGGCAGTGCGATGGCGAGGCCGAGGATCATCGGCAGCGCGACGCTCGTGTTCGAGATCGCTGTCGCCTGGCTTATCCGGCCCCTCAGCTGCGAGAGGTCGACCTCCAGCCCGACCAGGAACATGTAGAAGATCAGGCCGAGATAGGCGGCCACCCCGAAGGCCGGCAGGATGTCCGACGGGAACAGCGTGGCCTGCAGGCCGGGCGCGACCCAGCCGAACAGGCTCGGCCCGAGCGCGATGCCCGCCACCACCTCGCCCATCACCCGCGGCTGCGAGATGCGGACCGCCAGCGTTCCGAAGAGGCGCGCCACGAGCATCACCAGGGCCGCCGCGATGAAGAACGCCGCCACGGTCTTGCCGAACGACTCGCGCTGCTTCGCGGCCGTGAACTTCTCGCCCGAGGGCGAGAGGCCGGAGGGCGTCGTCAGGATCGGCTTGCCGCTGGCGCTCTTGGCCGGCGAGGGCCTTGCAACATCCAGGGGAATGACCTGGAAGTTGTTCAGGTTGCGGTCCACCGCCAGGGCCTTCGCCCTGACGTGGCCGCCCTTTGTGCAGGCGAGGTCGCCGCTGAGCGCGGCCTTGTCCTTGTCGTAGGAGAGCTTGCCCACAGCGAGCTGGCCCGCCTTGACGGTGTAGGACGAGCCGCTGCCGTTGAGCGTGAACTTGCCCCCGAAGCAGGTAGAGCGCGGCGAGAGCTTGTAGATGCCGGCGATGTTGCCCGGCGCCCGCGGCTTGGGAGCGCCGGGATCCGGCGGGTCGCGCTTGAGCGCCGCGGAGATCGGCACGCCGCCGAGCCTGCCGGCGATCGTGCCCTTGTTGCCCGGCGTCGCGGTTCCGTCGAAGTGCCGCGTCCCGCCCTTCACGCAGTTGACGTCACCGGTGAGGACACGCGACCCGTTGGGCAGCGGGTTCTCCTTCAGGCGCAGCTTGCCGCCAAGCGTCCCCTGGGTGTTCGAGAGGTTCACGAACTGGCCCGACTGCTTGACGTCGAAGGAGGGGCCGCCGACGAGTGGCTGAGGTGGCGCCGTCGCGGGGAGGGGCGCGCCCTTCGCGGGCGGCGGAGGCGAGCCGAGGCAGGAATTCGGGGCCGCTGCGTCGTAGCCGCCGGCGATCGAGGGCTGGGCCTTCTTGTCCTCGCCCTTGTGGATCACGTTGATCGCCACCACGGCGACCGCGGCAGCCAGGAGCGCGTAGAAGATCAAAAGCCTCGGCTTGTGGGCTCGTATATCCACCGAGGAGAGGATCGCCCGGGTCGCGAGCGCAGGCAATACCGCCCGGCCCGCAGAACGACTACGGGTGAACCCGTAGGCGCACGTACCTCAAATCGGCTGGCCGAGGTCGCCGACCGCCGGTATCTTCGCCACGTGAGGGCGTTGCGCGAGACCGTGAGCGTCGCGCTCGCCGACGACCACGCGGTGGTGCGGAGCGGGCTGCGGATGCTGCTCGAGTCGGAGGCCGACGTCTCGGTGGTGGCCGAGGCGGGCGAGCTCGACGAGATCCAGGCACTGGTCGATAAGTCCGGGCCCGACGTCCTCCTGCTCGACGTCCACATGCGAGGCGGAGCCAGCCTCGACCTGATCCCGGAGCTGGCCACGGCCACCAACGTGCTGGTCCTGACCATGCAGGACGACCCCGAGTACGCGCGCACCGCGATGCGGCTCGGGGCACGCGGATACGTGTTGAAGGAGGCCGAGGACTCGGAGCTGCTGAAGGCGGTCCGGACGGTCGCCGGCGGGGGCAACTACCTCGACCCGTCGCTGGCCGGCCACCTCCTCGCCACGTCCAAGGAGTCGTTGACCAACCGCGAGCGCGAAGTGCTCGGCCTGATCGCGCTCGGGCACACGAACGCCGAGGTGGCCGAGCGGCTCTACCTCAGCCTGCGAACGGTGGAGACGCACCGCTCCAACATCCACCACAAGCTCGGCACCGACAGCCGCGCCGAGCTCGTCAGGCACGCCCTCGAGCAGGGGCTGGTGAAGCCGTGAGCCGGCAGCCAACGCGGGTCCAGTCGCTGGCCCTCGAGGGCGCGCAGCGTCGCGTCCGGCTCGACCTGGCGTCGTCCGAGGACGGCCGCCGCAAGCTGCCGCCGTGGGCCGTCGTGGCCACCGCGCTGGCGCTGTTCGCGGGCGGCTTCGCGCTGCGCCTGGTCGTACACGACCCGGGCGCGCTCATCGCCAACTTCTACACGGTCCCCATCGCTCTGCTGGCGATGGTGTTCGGCCTGCGCGCCGGGCTGGCCGCCGCCGCCTTCGCGTTGGCGCTGGTGTGGGCCTGGGGCGCGATCAGGAGCCAGCACCTCGCGCTGCTCGGCTACTCGACCCGGGCGGCCGTCTTCGTAGTCGTCGGAGTGCTAGTCGGCTACTACGCCGAGCGCCTGCGGCGCGACATCGCCGAGCGGCGCCGCGCGGAGGCCGAGCTCGAGATCCGCGCGCACGACCTCGAGGTCTCGAACACGCAGCTGACGCTCGCCGTCACCCAGCTCGAGGCGTTCGCCCAGATCGCCCGTGCGGTGGGCGGGGAGACCGAGCTGCGCACGGTGCTCGACCGAATCCTGGCCAACGGCCGGGCGATCGTCGGGGCGCGCACGCTGGTCGCCTACCTGGAGCAGGAGGGCCAGCTCGTGGCGGCAGCCTCCACCGACAAGTCCCTGGCGGGCCTGCCGACACGCCTCGAGACCTCGGAGGAGCTGATGGCCCCGTCCACGCTGGTCGTGCGGCTCCGCTGGCAGGGTGAGACGCTCGGGGCGCTGGTGGCCGTAGCTGCCGAGGGCCAGAGCTTCGACGACGAGGCGAACGAGCTGATGGGATCGGTGGCGGCGAGCGCCGCGACCGCGGTGGCCACCGCCAAGTCCGTGGCCGCCGACCGGCTGCGCCACGCCATCCAGGCGTCCGAGGAGGCGCGCACCCGCTGGGCCCGCGAGCTCCACGACGAGACGCTCCAGGGCCTCGTCGGCCTGCGCATGCTGCTGGCCTCCGCGCGGAGGACGGGCAACGGCGCCCCCGACGTGGTCTCGGAGGCGCTCGAGCAGACGCGGCGCGAGATCGTGAACCTGCGCACCCTCATCGCCGAGCTGCGGCCGGCCGCGCTCGACGAGCTCGGCCTGGGCGCCGCGATCGAGACGCTGTCCGAGCGCAGCACGGCGGCAGCAGGGCTCGCGGTCCAGACGAGGGTCGAGTTGCGCGACGCCAGCCTGCCGCGGCTCGCGCGGGAGACCGAGACGACGATCTACCGGGTCGTGCAGGAGGCGCTCACCAACGCGGCGCGCCACTCGGGCGGTTCGCTCGTGCGCGTGGACGTGGCCGAGCGGGCGGACGCGATCGACGTCACGGTCGCCGACGACGGCCACGGCTTCGACCTCGAGGCGACGGCCGGCGGCCTCGGGCTGCGCGGCATGCGCGAGCGCGTACAGCTCGCGGGCGGACGGATGACGATCGACTCGTCGGGGAAGGGATCGATCGTGCGCGCCCGACTCCCGGCGAACCGCTGACCCGCACCCTCGGCCAGCGCGAGCTGAACCGCGCGCTGCTGGCGCGGCAGCTGCTGCTCGAGCGCGAGTCGACGTCGCTGCCGCGCGCCCTCGACCGGATGGGCTGCCTCCAGGCGCAGTACGCGCCGTCGATGTACATCGGGCTCTGGTCGCGGATCGAGGGGCTCGAGCGCGACGAGGTGACGCGCGCCCTCGAGCGGAAGAGCGCGGTCCAGGGGACGCTCATGCGCTCGACTATCCACCTCGTCTCGAAGGCCGACTACTGGCCGCTGGCGATCGCCGTGCGGGAAACGCGCAGGGAGCACTGGAAGCGCACGCGGAAGGACCACAGCGCCCGGGCCGTGGCCGCCGCCGCGAAGCGGCTGCGATCGCGCTTCGCCGAGGGGCCGCTGAGCCGGGCGGAGCTGAGCGACGCGCTCGACAAGGACCCGGTCATGGTAAACGCGGTCGGCCTCTGGCTGGACCTGGTCCGCGTGCCGCCGTCGGGCACCTGGGAGCGGCGCCGCGCCGACCTCTACGCCACCGCCGAGGACTGGCTCGGGCCGCCGCCCGGGAAGCTCTCGCCCGAGCAGGCCCTCGACAGGCTGGTGCGCCGCTACCTCACGGGCTTCGGCCCCGCTTCGCTCGCGCAGATCGCGAACTGGGCGGGGCTGCACCCGAAGAGGGTCGCGCCGGCGCTCGAGCGGATCCGGCTGCGCCGCTTCGTCAACGAGGGGGGCGACGAGCTGGTCGACCTGCCCGGCGCCCCGCTGCCCGACCCCGAGACTCCCGCGCCGGTCCGCTTCCTGCCGACCTGGGACGCGACGCTGCTCGTCCACGCGCGGGCGACCGGCGTGCTACCGGAGGAGCACCGGCCGCGAGTCTTCAACACCAAGACCCCGCAGTCGATGCCCACCTTCCTGGTGGACGGCGAGGTGGCCGGCAGCTGGCGCTACGAGAAGGGCCGGATCGGGATCGAGCCCTTCGGCAAGCTGACCAAGACCGCCCGCCGCGAGCTCGACGCGGAGGCCGAGCGGCTGGCGGCGTTCCACGGCTAGCCGGCGCGGGCCCTGCGAGTCCGGGCACGGCGCGGCTGGAGCAGCGAGTTGCCGCCGAACCTGACCCGCACGCGGACCCTCCCCGTCCGGCGCAGGCGCCAGCGGACCCGGAAGTGGCAGTTCGAGCGCACCCGCGCGCGCTTGCGGGCAAGGGTGCGGCGGCCGCGCGTGGCGCGGATGGTGACCCTGCCGCGGCAGCCGTCCGGCCGCGCAATGCCGCCGGGCAGCACGATCCGGCCGGAGGTGCGGAACCTGAACGGGCGATGGCGGTCGCGGCGGGGCGCCGTCCTGGCGATCACGCGCAGGGTCGGCAGCCGTGGCGGCGAGTAGCGCTTGACGATCCCGCCGGGCCGGTCGTGCACCGGGAGCTCGAGCCGCAGCCTGCTGAGCGTGACGCGGAAGGGCGTGTTCGATGCCTGACCGTAGGGCGAGTCACGGCCGAGCAGCTCGAGCTTGGCGACGTGGCCCGCGAGGAAGTGCCAGCCGTTCGGGTGGAGCTGGAAGAGGATCGGCCGGCCGCTCGCGGCCGGGTCGGGCGCGTAGGCGCCGCGCGTGACCATCGTCTGCTTCCCCTCGGGCGAGACGTCCCAGAGCCGCGCCTGGATCTGCGGGTAGGGCCCGCCGGTCCGAGCCGTGGCCACCACCGTCGGAGCGCCGAGGAGGGTGTAGCCGGAGCCGGTGACCGTGGGCAGCGAGTAGCACGCGTTGTTGGCGTCGCGCGCGGCGTCGACCGTCCGGCAGCTGCCGGCGAAGCCGCCGTTCTGGTTCGGGTCGACCGC
>JBJMLJ010000625.1:0-4079 GCA_045805365.1 Thermoleophilaceae bacterium | reverse complement strand
GCCGATCACCGGGATCCGGAAGGGCGCCCGCCAGCGGCCTCCCACGGATGGCGGCAGCGAGACCTTCGGCGCCGGCAGCGGCGACTCCTTCGCCGCGCCGTAGCGGCGAATCACGGCCCTGATGCGCGCGTGCTCGGCCGCATGCTCGGGCCCGAGCGCCTGGGTCTCGAAGCTGCGCAGCTGGCGCTCGCTCATTCCCGGGACGCCGAGGTCGCCCGGCTTGGAGCCGGCGGCGGGCGCGGCGAGGACGAGGGCCGCAGCCGCCACTGCGGCTGCAATCCGCCCGGTCACCTGAACCTGGTCGTGACGTTGCCGCGCTTGTCGACGGCCCGGAGCGCCACGACGTAGCGTGCACGGGGGAGCCGGCGGTGGAGCTTCAGCCGCCAGACGTAGCCGCTCCCGCTGCGGCGCAGGCGCACCCTCATCAACGCCGGGCGGCGGCAGGAGCGGCGGCTGCGCGCGAAGCGGTGGCGGCGGCTCGACCACCAGCGGCAGCGTCCCGAGCGGCGGAGCGCCAGGCCGACCTGCATCCGCTTGACGCCGCTCTTGTCCCTGACCCGGCCCGAGAGGGAGCCGTGGCGGCGGTTCAGGCCACTGAAGGAGATCGCCGGGCCATGGCTGTCCGTCGAGCGCAACTGCGAGGCCGAAGCCGAGGCGCGGTCGGTGAATGTGCAGCGGACGGTCTCGCCGGCGGCCAGGTTGATCCGGGCGCTTCTGCCGGACAGCGAGGTGGTGCTGTCGCCGTCGCTGCAGGCGATCGAGCTGAGCTCGTAGCCGGCCGCCTTCGCCTGGGTGATCGTGTAGTGGCCGCCCGGGACGGTCGTGGAGGGACCGCCGGGCAGCGAGGCCGAGGCCAGCCCGCGGTCGGCGAGCGACAAGCCGTCGAAAGGCGGTCCGCTGAAGGCGAACCGGGACGAGGACGCGGGAACGGTGTGCTGGGCGATCTCGACCTTGGCGGCGGCCGGCGGATTGCCGCCGACCAGGACCCAGCGGGCGACGGACGGGACGCCCTGCGAGTTGAGCACGAAGAGCATGTAGTAGCCAGGCGGCGCCACGCCCGTGCCGGAGGGCGGCGTCAGGTCGACCCCTCCGGAGGAGGCGCTCAGCTTGAGCGGCACCATCCGCTGGTTCATGTCGTTGGCGTGCGTGTCCGCGCCGGGAGCCACCAGGGCCGCGCTCGCGATGTGGTCCGGCGACGAGACGTGGAAGGCCGACCCGCCGAGAACCATCCGCGGCGGGGCGCTCGTGATCCGGGGACGGCTCGCGGGCGTGCCGTCGGCGTTGAAGAGGTAGGGCGGGTCGTAGATCTCGGCGGTGTCGCTGTCGATCCCGCTGCCGGGGCCGGTCGGGCCGTTGTAGTCGTCGCCGGCCGACATCACGCGGCCGTCCGGCAGCAGCACCGCCGTCGAGTGGTAGGCGCGGGCCTCGGCCTGGGCAGCCCCGAGGCGCCAGGTGTCGCTCACCGGGTCATAGAGGTCCACCTGCCGCTCGTCGCCCGCCACAGCCCATTGCCCGCCGACGGGCGACTTGCCGACGCCCCCGCCGACGCTCACCATCGAGCCGTCCGGCAGCAGCACCGTGTTCAGGTGGCTGCGCGCGACCTGCATCGAGGCACTCGCATGCCACGGGGAGAGCGCCGGCCCGCTCTCGTCGAAGGTCTCGGTGGTGTTGCTGGCCGGGCTGAAGGTCGTCGGGTCCGTGCTGTAGTCGGCGGCCGAGCCGCCGATCAGCTCGACCTTGGTCGACCCGGACGGGCCCTCCGGGACGATCACGCCGGAGCCCCACGTGCGGCCCCGGCTCAGGTCGGAGAACTCGTCGAAGCCGGTCTCCGCCGGGGCGGGAACCGGGTAGTGGAGCATCCACGTGTCCCACGTCTCCGGGCCGGCGACCATGACCCGGCCGCTCGGCATGTAGAAGAGGTGCGGGTAGAGCCCGCCGTCGAGCGGCTCCGAATGATCGGTCTCCGTGCCGCCGCGATAGGCGATCTGGGCGACCGTGCCGCGGCCGTCCAGGTCGGCCGACGGCGTGAACATGTCGACGCCCGGGTTGGAGTGCTGGCCGGTCTCGTCGAGGCCGCTCATGATCACGACGCGGCCGTCGGCGATCCGCACGAGGCTCGGGTACCAGCGCCCGCGAGGCATGTCGGGCTGCTGCTTCCAGGTCTCGTTCCAGGGGTCGAAGGTGTAGACCTCCTTCAGCCCCTTGAAGTTGTTCGTCTCGGTGGCGTAGGCGAGGTTGCCGCCGGCAACGACCACGCGCCCGTCGCCCGTGAGCGTCTGGCCCGCGCACCAGATGTTGGCCGGCTTCAGCTTGCCGTCGTGCGGATCGCGCCAGAGCGGCGGGTTGACCCGCTTGAACGCGTCCGGGCCGGTGCCCTTGGCCGGGTTCCAGAGCCACGCCTGGGCGGTGTTGGGCGCGTCCGGGTCGGGGTTGACGAGCTCGTTGCTGGGATAGGCCCAGAGCATCACCTTGCCGGTGGGCAGCACCACGGATGTGATGCCAAGGACCGGCAGCGGGAAGGCCTTCTCCCAGCGGCCGCCAACCGACGGCGCCACGGCCGGGAAGGCCTTCCGCGGCAGGATGCGGGGCGCCACCGGACCGCCCCGTCGCATCTGGGCCCGCAGCTCGGCGTGCTCGCGCGCGTGCTCGGGCCCGAGGACCGCGGTCTCGAAGCTGCGCAGCTTCCGCTCGCTGATTCCGCGCACGCCGAGATCGCCGGAGCGGCCGGCCGGCGGCAGATGGCCAAGAGCAGGCGAGGCCGCCACTACGATCGCTAGGCAGCCCGCGAGCCCCGCCAGAAGAGCTCGACGTCTGGTCGATTGCAAGGGGGGAGCGAGGTCCTCGGAGGGTCGAATCCACCATACACCTCACCCAACCGAGCCATTTGTCGTCAATGCGGGTTACAACAAACTCATAACGATGCTCCGGGCCCGACTTCTTCCGCCCCTGCTCGGGACGGCGCTGGCGATGCTGTGCGCGATCGCCGCGCCGGCCGCTGCTCGCGTCGCCCCGGGCTTCGTCGGGCTGGCGGACGACGACCTGATCGACGCCTCCGCAAGCGCGCGCCAGCACTCGCTGGAGGCCGAGCACACCGCAGGCGCAGGGACGCTGCGGCAGTCCTTCGACTGGGCCCGGATCGAGCGTGACCCCGGCCATTACGAGTTCGGCGAATACGACGCCGTCGTGACCGACGCCGCCCGGGCCGGCATCCGCATCCTGCCGGTCCTCACCAACCCGCCGAGCTTCCGCTCGGCCCGGCCGCGCAAGCACGCCCGCCACGGCCTGTACCCACCCAAGCACTTCGCCGACATGGGCCGCTTCGCCGCCGCGCTGGCGCGTCGCTACGGCCCCGGCGGCGAGCTGTGGAAGGCCGACCCCGGCCTCCCGACCCTCCCGATCAGGTCATGGCAGATCTGGAACGAGCCCAACCTCACGATCTACTGGGAGACCGGGCCGAGCCCGCGGCGCTACGTGAAGCTGCTCCGGACGGTCGGCAAGGCGATCAAGAAGGTCGACCGCAAGGCCGAGATCCTGACCGCGGGGATGCCGCAGAGCAACCTCGGCATCCCCTTCGAGCGCTTCGTCGCGGGCATCTACAAGGCGGGCGGCAAGTCGGCCTTCGACACGCTCGCGGTCCACCCCTACGCGCGCGGCGCCCACGGCGTCGTCCTGGCGGCCAGGCTGGCCCGGCGGCTGATGAACAGCCACGGCGATCGCCGCGGCCGGATGTGGATCACCGAGTTCGGCTGGGCCACGAGCGGCCCGCGGAGCGTCTTCCGCGTGAGCCGGAAGGGCCAGGCGAAGCGCATCCGGGCCGCCCTGCTGGGACTGGCGCGCCGCCGGAGCAGCCTGCGCCTGCGCGGCGTCGTCTACCACAAGTGGCGCGACACCCGGCACCCGCCGAAGCACGGCGACTTCTTCGGCAACCACACCGGCCTGCTGAAGGCGAGCGGCAGGCGAAAGCCCGGCTACTTCGCGTTCAGGCGGGCGGCCCTGGCGCTGGAGCGCTAGTCCTTCAGGAAGGACGGGATGTCGATGTCGTCGTCCGAGATCTCCAGCGAGCTGCGCTGGCGCTCGTC
>JBJMLJ010000624.1:0-3684 GCA_045805365.1 Thermoleophilaceae bacterium | reverse complement strand
GTTCCCGGCGGCACGACGAGGCCGGAGCGGCGGATGCGATCCGGCTCCAGCTCCTTGACCACGATCTGATCGAACAAGGGGCGCAGCTGCTGTCTCATCGCTGATCAGGGTACGCGTTCCCGGTGTACGATCGGCTCCGTGACTCGCGCTGGGCGCATGGCCGCGCTCGCCGTCCTGCTCGTGCTCCTGCACGCCGCATCCGCGGCCGCGCAGGGCAAGGGGCCGACCGTCGTCATGACCGGAGGGACGCTCTACCACTCGGTCGACGTCGCACCGAACTCGATCAGCACCTTCACGGTCACCTGCCCGCCGGGCTACGTCGCCATGAGCGGCACCGCGTCGATCCCCGATGGCGCCACACAGCTGCGGTCGGTGCCCGCCGGGGCGCGCTCGTGGACGTTCAGCTTCGGCCTCCCGGCGACGGCGACCAGGAGCTCGCACGTCACCGTCCTGGTCGTCTGCTCGAAGCCGCGCCCGTTCCTGCCCGGCATCGGAGGCACCGTGAAGATCAAGATCAAGGTGAACAAAGTCAAGAGCGGATCGATCGTGGTGCCGCCGGGGGACACAGAGAGCAAGAGGCTCAAGTGCCCCGCGGGCGAGGCGCCGACGGGGTCCGGCACGGTCGTTACGCCAGGGGAGTCGACCCCGAAGGGGCTGCCGGCGCGCGCGGCAGCGGTGCCCTCGAACGGCGACGTGCTGCGCGAGACCGAGGACATGCCCGTTCGCGGCGGCTTCCACTTCACCGTGCACAACCGCTCCGCCGAGCCTCAGCGGGTGCGCTTCGCGGGCCGTTGCCTCAGGCGCCGGGCGAGCTATCGCAGGCGGGGACATCGCCGGCGGCACCGGTGCGGGACCAAGGTCTTGCGCGAGCTCGTCATGGACATGGCGACCCCGGGCAGCAACCTGTTCATGCGCTCGCCGCGCCGCCGCCATTTCCCGGTCGGCGCGGGGTATCGCTATGCGAGCGACGCCGACCTGATCGTCTTCGGGCACGCCATCAGCCGCTCCGGCGAGATCGAGACGCCGGCGATCAACGGCGAGACGATGAGCCTCCCCTTCCGCAGCGCCTATCTGGAACTGCCGGGGGAGCTGATGGCGCTCAGGTAAGGGCGCGTACGGCGGCGGTCACGGCGGCCGCGAGCACGACGGTCAGGAGCAGCGGCGCGCGCAGGGCGATGGCGAGAGCGGCGGCGGCCACGCCGGGGGCCCGGGCGTCGAGCACGAGCGCCCGATCCGAGCCGAAGGTCTCGACCAGGACGAGCGCCGCCAGCAACGCGGGCGCGAGCAGCTCGATGACACCGGTGGCCCAGCCGGGAAGGTCGCGGCCGCCGACCAGCACCGGTCCGGTCGCCTTGATGCCTGCGCTGATGAGCGCCAGCAAGCCGATCGTCGTCCAGACCGCGGTCACCCGCGCCGTGCTCCCGCGACCGCGGCCAGTGCGGCCGCGACGATGGGCAGTCCGGGCGGGAGCAGCGGCGTAAGCGCCAGCGCGATCGCCCCGGCACCGACCGCCACCTCGCGCGCCCGTCGGCTCTCGCGGAGCTCGCCCGCCAGCAGCGCGAGGAAGAACGCGGGGAACATCGCGTCGAGGCCCAGCCTCGCCGGATCGCCGATCGCCGATCCGGCCACCGCGCCGCCAACCGTCCCGCCGAACCAGCCGACGAACTGCGGGATGGTGGCCCCGATCAGGAGCTTCCGGTCGAAGCTGCCGCCGCGGTTGGCGAGCGCCCAGGAAGCGTCCACCACCGCTTGCCCTTCCACGGCACGGCGCACGGGCCCGCCACTCAGGGCGGGCGCGAAGGCGATCCCCATCGGCAGGAAGCGGGCGTTGACGAGCGCGGCCGCGAGCACCGCCGCGAGGACCGTGCCGCCGTCCCCGAGCACCGACGTGCTCGCGAACTGGGCGGAGCCCGAGAAGACGACCGCCGACATGACGATCGGCGCGCCCAGATCCCAGCCGAGCGAGCGGGCCACGACGCCGAAGGAGACGCCGATCGCCGCCGTCGGCAGCAGGAGGGGCAGCCCCGCCCGGATGCCGTCGCGATAGCTGCTTGCCATCGGGCAAGCGTACGGATCGCGATTCCCGGCCTAGAGGGGCTGCGCGTGGAGGGAGCCGGTCTCGTGGAGCTTCCGGAGCGGGACGGCGGGCACGCCGTAGCGCTCGGCCGTCTGCACGATCAGCTGACGCTCCGCGAGGCTGGTTCCGGGCGCGGCGGCGAGCGCCACCGCGCAGGCGTGCTGGGCGCGGAAGCCGGACTGGTGGACCTCCATCTCGCCCCAGGCCGCGACCGCCGCGATGCACCAGCCGCCGTCGCGGAGCCGGGAGTCGAGCCCGGTGTAGGCGTACAGACCGCAGGTGCAGTTCGCGTCCGGCGCGACGTGCGTCACGCCCCAGCCGGTCCAGCGCGGCTCACGGCAGCGCGCCGTCACCACCCCGGGTCGCCACACCCAGCCGTTCACCCAGGGGGAGCGGAGCAGCTGGTCGGACCCGAGGTCGAAGGCGCGGAAGCCGAGGACCGCGTCGATCAGGTCCGGGGCTACGCTCATCGCCGCGCCGGCTCGGGCTCCCGTTCACGGGCCGGGCGCTCGGGCGCCGGCTCCGGGCTTGGCTCCGGCCGGACGCGCTCGGGCTGCCGCGCCGGCCCCGGGAGCCGGATCGGCTCGACCCGAATTCGCCGCGACGGACCCGGCAGATCGAGGGCTCGGGGACGTGCGCGCGCCACGCACCCAAGCTAACCCGGAGCCGGGCGGTTTGGCAAGCGAGCGAAGCGGCCTTGCAGCGACTACATCGCGACGGCCACGCGCCGCTCGACGGTCCGCGAGGTGTCCACCGTCCGGCGGTCCTCGGGGACCTCTTCGACGCCGCAGCCGGAGCAGCGCACCGGAGCACCGTTCTCGACAGCCAACAGGTAGGGCCACAGCTCGACGCGGGTATGGGCGCCGCAGCCGTCACATTGCAGGTGCACGCTCCGTTTGGACCAGCCGATGGGTTTCATCTGCCTCCCACAGGAGAGATACCCGTTCAGCCGGCAAGCTATCCCTCGCCGGTTATAGTGCCGCCGTGCGGCGCTGGCCCATTGCGCTCCTGTCTGGAATCGCCTTCCTGGCGGCGGCCCCTGCCGCCCTGGCGAACAACGACTCCTCGGCCACCCCGACGGCGCTCGGCTTCGGCTCTCCCGATCAGATCAACACCTCGGCCTACACCGTGCAGCCGGGGGAGCAGAACACCACCGCACCGTTCAGCCAGCAGTGCGAGAGCGGCCACAACGTGGGCGTGGCCCGCACCGCCTGGTACACGATCCACGGCAGCGGCCATCGCGTGGTCGTCAACACTGAGGGCTCGAGCTTCGACACCGCGCTGTTCGCCTACTCCGACTCGCCGGCCGGGGGGATGGTCACCTGCAACGACGACCTGTCGGGATCCGACCTCCAGTCGTCGATCAGCCTGAACACCACCCGCGGCAAGACCTACGCGATCCAGGCCGGCAGGGCCTGCAACGAGACCGGGCCGCCGACCTGCGCCTCCCAGCCCCCGGCAGGCGTCCTGCGCATCACCGCGACCGATTTCCCGAGCGCGCCCCGCGTGTCGCCGAGAAGCTCCTTCGCGGTGCGCTTCTTCCGCCGCTACACCAAGTTCACGACGTTGAACGTGAGCGGTGCGCCCGTCGGCTCGAAGGTCGCCCT
>JBJMLJ010000623.1:0-1698 GCA_045805365.1 Thermoleophilaceae bacterium | reverse complement strand
CTGCCGTTGACCCTGCTCCAGTGCTCGCCAACCTCCGACGGCTCGGGCGCCGCGGTGGTCGCGAGCGAGCGCTTCGTGGACGAGCACGACCTCTGGGACCGGGCGGTCGAGATCGTCTCCCAGCACATGGTCACGGACACGCCGGAGTCGTTCGAGGACAAGAGCGCGATCAGCGTGGTCGGCGGCAAGATGACCAAGAAGGCCGCCGACGCCGTCTACGAGGAGGCCGAGGTCGGTCCCGACGAGGTCGACGTGATCGAGCTGCACGACTGCTTCTCGGCCAACGAGATGATCACCTACGAGGCCCTCGGGATCGCCGAGGAGGGCGAGGCCCACAAGCTGGTCGAGGCCGAGGCCACGACCTACGGCGGCGACGGCCCGGTGGTCAACCCCTCGGGCGGCCTGATCTCGAAGGGCCATCCCCTCGGGGCGACCGGCCTGGCCCAGTGCTCCGAGCTCACCTGGCAGCTGCGCGGCCAGGCCGACAAGCGGCAGGTCGAGGGCGCCAAGACCGCCCTCCAGCACAACATCGGCATCGGCGGGGCGGTCGTGGTGACGCTGTACAAGCCCGCAGCGAACGGCGCGTAGGACGCCGCACGCACGCCAATCACGTCAAGTGATCCACCTGGACCCGCGTATGGCGGGTCTAGATGGAGCGCTGGCCGGGATCAGCGCTCGGCGGTGAAGATCTCCATCATGCGCCGCTTCGTGCGGCGCCAGCGGCGATCCACGCTCTCGGGATCGTCGATGAAGCGAAGCAGGGCCAGGCCGCGGATCGCGGCCATCGCCGAGTCGACGTCGGTCTGGAAGTTCGGCCTGCTCGCGATCTCCGGGAAGAGGCTCGGGCCCACGGACATGACCGTCGTCGAGACGTCCTGCTCCACGCCGACGAGGCTCGCCCGAAGCTCGGCGTCGGTCCTCGCCGCGACCCACAGCTCGATCGCCGCCTCGAACAGGGGACCGTTGTGGACCTCCCAGATCAGGTCGAGGATCCGCGAGACCCGCTTCTCCTCGCTGCGCGGCAGCCGCGGCATCGTCTGGAGGAACTCCTCGATCCGCTTGCCGGCGAGATGCCTCACCGCCTCCGACACGAGCTCGGCCTTGGTCGGGAAGTGGTGCACCTGGGCTCCGCGGGACACGCCGGCGCGCTCGACCACCCGCGTCGTGGTCAGGTGAGCGTAGCCGTACTCGACAAGGCAGTCGATGGTCGCGTCGAGCAGCGCGGCGCGTGTAGTGGCGCTGCGCTCCTCCTGGGTGCGGCGCCGCTTCGGCGCACCGGTCGTCGTGGCCACCGCGCTTACCGTACCCGCCGTCTCAGACCGCACTCCTCGCCCCTTCCGGTCGCAACATACATGCAGACTGGTCTGTATTCTACTCGCTCGTTCCCGCGGCCGCTGGAGGTTTCTAGATTCCATGAGTGTCAGCACACCCCAGTTCAACACCGACGCGATCGGGAGCTGGGGAGACCCCGACGAGTTCACGGTCGAGCGCGAGCGGATCACGGCGTACGCCGCCGCCACCAACGACCCGATCGCCGCGCACGCCGCCGGGGACCTGGCGCCGCCGGTCTTCGCGATCGTCCCGGCCTTCGGCGCGCTGGCCGCCTCCACCACGAGCGTGATCCCCGGTGACCTGTTGATGATGGTCCTGCACGGAGAGCAGGACTTCCACTTCCACAGGCCGATCCGGCCCGACACG
>JBJMLJ010000622.1:0-6418 GCA_045805365.1 Thermoleophilaceae bacterium | reverse complement strand
TTCGAGCCGCGCGACTCCGTGACGCTGGCCGCCCAGCTCGAGCGCCTGGTCGCCGACCCGAAGCTGCTCGACCAGTTCCGCGGCCGCATCCGCAAGGCCCACTCAGAGCTCGAGTGGAGTCGCGCCGCCCAGGAGTTCGAGCAGCTCTACGCGGAGATCGCCGGCCGCCGCCACGCGAGTGACGGCAAGGCGCAGGTGAGGAAGCGCCTTGCCGACCGAGGCTTCATCCACGTCGACCTGCACATGCACACCGACCATTCGCCCGACTGCGCGACGCCCGTGGACACGCTGCTCGAGACGGCCGAGCGCGTCGGCCTCGGGGCGATCGCCGTGACCGACCACAACGAGATCTCGGGTGCGCTCGAGGCCCGCGACCGCGCCGACGGGCGGCTCAAGGTGATCGTCGCCGAGGAGGTCAAGACGGCGGACCAGGGCGAGGTGATCGGCCTCTTCATCGAGGAGAAGATCCCCCGCGGGATGACGCTCCAGGAGACGATCGCCGAGATCCGCCGCCAGGGGGGCTTGGTTTACGTCCCGCATCCTTTCGATCGCATGCACTCCGTTCCCGACTACGAGCACCTGCTCGGCGTGGTCGAGGAGATCGACGCCATCGAGGTCTTCAACCCGCGCGTCGCCTTCACGGCGTTCAACGAGGAGGCCGCCCGCTTCGCGGCCAAGTACCGGATCGCCGCCGGAGCCGGCTCGGACAGCCACGTGGCCCAGGGGCTCGGCTCGGTGAAGATCCGGATGCGGGACTTCGACGGACCGGAGGAGTTCCTCGAGTCCCTGCGCGAGGCCGACATCATCCGCAAGAAGCAGAGCCTGCTCTACGTGCAGGCGCTCAAGTTCATCCAGACGAAGGGCGGCACGGCGGGCGGCAAGGGCGGCAAGAGGTGATGCACGCAAGAGGAGCGCGCGGCGGGCCGTCAAAAAAGCCTCCAGCGCCGATGCCCGCCACGGACGACGAGATCAGGGAGAAATACCTCGAGCGGGCGATACGCGAGCTGAACGCCCTGACCCGTGAGATCCAGTCCTGCGATCTCTGCCCCCGCGGGAACCTGATGCCGGTGCTCGGCTCCGGCCACCCCCAGGCCGACATCTTCCTTCTCAAGCTCGCGCCGATGCCGTCGGAGATCGAGGAGGGCGTCGCCTTCTACGGCCGGGCCGGGAGCGCGCTGATGAAGAGCTTCAAGCGGCTCGGGATCGACCCGCTGACGGTCTACGGCACCGTCTTCGTCAAGTGCCCGGTCGCCGACACGGAGCTGGCCGCGCCCGAGTGCAAGGCGCGTGTCCTCGACGAGCTGGCCGTGGTCCAGCCGCGCATCGTGGTCGTCATGGGCGAGGAGGCCCGCCATGAGCTGAACGGCCTGGGCGTACCGCTCGCCGGCGAGCTCGACGCGCTGCCGGGCGAGATCCAGAGGCTCACGCCCTCCTGCGACGCGCTCTGGGTCCCGGACATCGACCAGTCGCTCGACGACGAGCAGACCAAGCGCGAGTTCTGGCAGGCCTTCCGCGCGCTGGGCGACTGGTACGCGGATTATCCGCCGTACTAACCTCCCTCCAGAGCGAAGGAGGCTGCATGGCAGAGAAGGCGCAGGTGCTCGTCGTTGCCAACCAGACGGCCGAGTCGGAGGAGCTGCTGGCCGCCTTGAAAGCCCGCTCGGACCACGGCTCCGTGGAGTTCACCGTGCTGATCCCCGCCACCCCGCACGGCGTCGCGTGGGCGGCGGACATGCACTCGGAGGCCGGGCAGGAGGAGGCCGAGCTACACAAGGACGCCATGATCGAGCGCATGCGCTCCACCGGGATCGACGTCAAGCAGGCCAAGGTCGGCGATCCCGACGCACTGGCGGCGATCCAGGACGAGGTCAACTTCAACGACTACGACGAGCTGATCGTCTCGACCCTGCCGCTGAAGATGTCCAAGTGGCTGCGCGTCGACCTGCCGCGCAAGGCCGAGGCCGCCACCGGGCTGCCCGTCCTCCACATCGCCGCGCAGGCAAGCAAGGTGCACGCGAGCTAGGGTCACGGCGTGGACCTCGAAGAGCACAGCCTCGAGCCCGTCATCCAGCGGACCTGCGCCGAGTGCGGGGTGAAGCTGACCGAACAGGAGATCCAGGCCTCGCTCGACTCCGACGGGCGCTTCCTGTGCACGGTCCACGCGGCCGAGGAAGTGCCGCTCGACGAGGTCGAGGGACCGGAGGCCGGCTAGACCTCGGCCCTCTCCAGCAGCGCCACGGACTCGATGTGCGGCGTCTGCGGGAACATGTCCACCGGTCGCACCGTGTTGAGCCGGTAGCCGGCGTCGACCATCTGGCGCGCGTTGGGCGCCAGCGTGGTGGGGTTGCAGGAGACGTAGACGATGCGCGCCGCCTCGGCCTCGAGCACCCGCCGCACCACCTTCTGGGAAAGGCCGGCCCGGGGCGGGTCGACCACGACCACGTCGGGGCGGCCTGAGCGCTCGAGGAGCGGCCGCATCGCGGTGCGCACGTCACCCGCGAAGAAGTTGGCGTTGTCGATCCCGTTCAGCCGGGCGTTGTCGATCGCGTCGGCCACCGCCCGCTCGACGATCTCGACCCCGAAGACCTCGCGCGAGTCGAGCGCGAGCACGAGCGCGATGGTGCCGATCCCGCAGTAGAGGTCGAGCACGCGCTCGCGGCCGCTGAGCCCCGCCAGCTCCACGGCGTCCGCGTAGAGCCGCTCGGCCATCTCGGTGTTGGTCTGGAAGAAGGCGTCGGGAGAGATCCGGAAGCGCAGGCCGGAGAGCTCCTCCTCGATCGACCCCTCCCCGCGAAGCACCTCGGTCTCGCCCTCGCGGGTCGTCTCGGCCACGCTCGCCGCGCGCGTCCAGAGGACGCTGTCGGCCGGGAGCGTGTCCGCCAGCTCGGCCGCTCGCAGCGCGCCCGGGCTCGTCACGAGGCGGGCCTGGAGGGCGCCGCCGCGGCGGCTCTCGCGGACGACCAGGTTGCGCAGCAGCCCGCTGGGCCCATCCAGCGCACCAGGGTCGCGTCTGTCGTAGGCCGACAGGCCCTCGCTGCGGCACCAGCCCGCCGCCGCCGCCCGCAGCTCGTCGACCCGCTCGGACGCCAGCACGTCCTCGCGCACGTCGTCGATCAGGTCCCAGCGACCCGGGCGGTGGAAGCCGAGCACGAGCTCGCCGGCCTCGTCCTCGCCGAACGAGTACTCGACCTTGTTCCGGTAGCGGAGCTGCTCGACGGCTGGCACGATCGACTCGACCGGCGGGTCCTCGAAGCTGCCGAGCCGCGTCAGGGCGTCCGCGACCTGCCGCTCCTTCTCCTCGAGCTGGCGCTCGTAGGGGAGCACCTGCCAGGGCGCGCCCGGGTGCGGCACCTCCGGCTCGATCCGGTCCGGGCTCGGCTCGAGCAGCTCCAGCGTGTCCGCCTCGCCGAACGAGCGCTTGGACTTGGTCAGGCGCACGCGGACGCGATCGCCCGGGACCGCCCCGCGCACGAAGACCACGTAGCCGTCGGCGCGCGCCACCCCGGCGCCGCCGTGAGCCAGGCTGTCGACCACGACTTCGAGCTCGTCGCCGGCACGCGGGCGGGTTTGCGTTTGCGATCGCTCCACCGGGCTATGGTGGCAAGCCTGGACTTGCAGGCCTACAGAGACCAGGCTGAGGCGTTCCTCGGCGAGCTCGACCGCGAGTACTACCTGCACTACTCCGGGCAGCAGGACGACTACGGAATCGAGGCGATCTACGAGCGCCATGCCGACCTGTTCACGCGCGAGGCGGTCGAGGCGCTGCGCGACGAGGGCAACCAGGGGCTGCTCGAGTTCGCCGCCCAGGGGCTGATCGGGCGCGAGACCAAGGCCGAGGCCGCGGAGCTCGCCCGGCGGGAGGCCGCGCTCGAGATCGAGGTCGACGGCCGGCGGCTGCCCTACCGCGAGGCGTCCGTCGCCCAGGCGAACGAGCCGGACCCGGAGAAGCGGACCGCGATCGACAGCGCGCGCAACGAGGCCCTGGACGAGCAGCTGAACCCCCTTCTGGTCGAGCTCTTCGAGCGCGGCCGGGAGCTGGTCGTCGAGCTCGGCTGGCCGAGCACGCTCGCAATGTGCGAGGAGCTGAGCGGCATCGACCTGCATGAGCTCGGGCGACAGGCGGCCACGCTGCTCGAGGCCACCGAGGAGCGCTACGAGCCGCTGGTCGGGCCCCGGCTCGAAGAGCAGCTGGGCTTCGGCTTCGAGCGCCTCCGTCGCGCCGACCTGACCGCGTTCTTCCGCGCGCCGCGACTGGACCGCTGGTTCTCCGAGGGCCGACTCGTGGCGAGCCTCGTCGAGACGCTCGCGGGGATCGGCATAGACGTCGATTCCCAGCCCGGCGTGCGGCTCGACACGGAATCGCGGCCGAAGAAGTCGCCGCGGGCGTTCTGCGCGCCGGTCCACGTCCCGAACGAGGTCTACCTGGTGATCGCGCGCATCGGCGGGCGCGACGACTACGCCGCCCTCTTCCACGAGGCCGGCCACACCGAGCACTACGCCCACATGGAGGCCTCGCTTCCCGCGGAGGACCGCTACCTCGGCGACAACTCGGTGACCGAGGGCTTCGCCTTCCTGTTCGAGCACCTGACCGACGACGCCGCCTGGCTGGAGCGGATCATGGGCGTGGACGAGACCGACGAGGTCGTCCGGCACGCGGAGGCGGTCAAGCTCGTCTTCGTCCGCCGCTATGCGGCCAAGCTCACCTACGAGCTCGAGCTGCAGGCCGAGCCCGGCTCGCTCGACGCCATGCCCGGCCGCTACTCGGAGCTGCTGACTGCTGCGGTGCACGTCGACTGGCCGCGGAAGACCTGGCTGGCCGACGTCGACCCCTACTTCTACGCGGCCCGCTACCTGCGCGCCTGGGCGCTCGAGACCCACCTGCGCAGGGCTCTCGTGGAGCGCTTCGGGCCGGGCTGGTTCCAGGACCCGGACGCCGGCGACCTCTTGCGCGGCCTCTGGCGCTCGGGCCAGCGGCACGACGCCGACGAGCTCCTCGCGGAGCTTGACGGCGCGAAGCTGGACCTGGCGTCGGCTCTGGCCTAGCGGCCGAGCTTCTGCTCGACCGCGTTCAGGACGGACTTGCGGTTGGCGTTGCGGCGCTCGTGGTCGCGCACCTTGCGGAGCTCGGCGGGGGTCAGGTCGGTCAGCCGGCTCTGCACCTGGCCGGCGGTGAGGTCGTCGTATGCGGTGATGGGGAAGTTCGCTCCGACGCCGGCGGCTCGCCTTACCCGGTCGGCCTGGGCCAGCGCCGGGTCGGCGGCCTTCTTGGCCCGGGAGCGGGCGCCGCGCGTGGCGCCCTCGACCTGCTTGCGGGCGCCCTTGGCCGCCTGGCTTCCGGCCTTGCGTGCTCCGCTTGTGCGGCCCTCGATCTCATCGCGGCCGCGGCCCAGCAGCTGCTCGAGGTCCTTCATCACGTCGTTGGTCTGCTTGCGACCGCGGTCGACGAGGCCGCTCGCGATCTTGCGCGCGTCCTTGGCGGTCACCCGGCCCTGGCCCACGGCCTCGTCGAGCACCTCCTCGATGCGCTCGCGCGTCAGCATGACGAGGTCCAGCGGGCGGATCAGGTTCTTGCGCAGCGCCTCGCGGAACTCGGCGACGGTCTTCGCCTCGACCCCGGCGCCGCGCGCGCCCTTCGCGGCCGTGCGCGACGCACGTCCGGCCTGCTTGCGCGCGCGCTGCTGGCGCCCGCGGGCCTGTCCGCCCTTGCGCGCCGCCGCCTGGCGGGCGCTGGCCGAGCGCGTCGAGCCGGAGCGCTTCGACGAGCTGGATCGCGACTTCGACCCGCCGCTACGGGTGCTTCGCTTTCTCTCCGCCATGACTTCTCCCCTCGATCGACCTGACGCGTGGTGCAGCGCGGACTATTTCATGCCGAACGAGGCGACGACTGGAGCGTGGTCGGAGAGCCGGATCCGAAGCCCGTCCGGACCGCTCACGTCGCGCTCCTCCGGCGCAAGCTGCGTGGGCGGCTCGACCGGCTCGAGCCCGCGCCCCAGGAGGTGGTCGAGCGCCCCGGGGCCGGTCGGCGGAGCCAGCGCGAAGCGATCGCGCAGCCGCTCGTACAGTCCGGGGTCGTCCTCCGGGCGGACGTTGAGGTCGCCGCCGAAGACGAGCGGCTGACCGGCCGCCCAGTCGACGGAGCGCTCGGCGGCCAGCTCCACGTCGCGCGCCGCCGCTCGCGCGTCGAGGCTGGTGGCGTGCAGGTTGGCCACCGCGAGCCGCCGCCCGTCCGGATTGCCGACCAGCGCCCACAGCAGCCGCCGCCGCTCCGGTCTCGCGGTCAGCGTCAGCCTTCGCACCTCCAGGATCCGCGCCGGCGCACGAACGAGGAGCTGGTTGGAGCCGCCCTCGTTCGAGGCGATCAGGTCGGGGTTGAGGTCGGCGATCAGGCCGCGCAGCCGCCCGAGCGAGTTGCGCGAGG
>JBJMLJ010000621.1:0-2015 GCA_045805365.1 Thermoleophilaceae bacterium | reverse complement strand
GTTCCTCGCGATCTGGACCGCCTTCGCGATCAAGGCGCTGGCGGTCGCGCCCGAGCACCTCGACCGGACCTTCGACCAGACGAAGGACATCGCTCCGCTCGCGTCGCTCGTGATGCTGCTCCTGTTCGCGCGCTCCGGGCTCTACCGCGACCGGCCGCAGCGGCCGGGCTTCACCAAGGTGATCGCGTCGCTGTTCGAGACGACGCTCGTGATCTTCATCTACGCGGTCGTCGAGGGCTACGACTTCAACTCCTACTGGATCTTCTACGGCTCGCTGTTCTTCGCGCTGATCTACGTGTCGGCGTTCCGCTGGGCCTTCGAGCAGGCCAGCGGCGCGATCCTCCGCGCTGCCGGCTACCGCCGCCGCGCGGTGCTGGTCGGCTCAGGCGCGAACATCGAGGCGGTGGCGCACGCGCTCCGCGACAGCTCCGAGATCGAGCCGTTCGGATACGTGTCGCTCAACGCGTTCACCGGCAACGGCCTCCAGGACTTCCGCTCGCTCGAGCTCCTCGAGCGCCACTTCGACGCGGTCGACGAGGTGCTCATCGCCGACCCGCAGTTCCCCCAGGACGAGGCCGTGGAGCTGGTGGACCGCTGCCACCGCCACGGGGTGCGGGTGCGCGTTGCGCCGTCCACGATGGAGATCCTGATGGACAGGGTCGAGTTCGTCCCCGGCCAGGCGCTGCCGCTGTTCGAGCTCAAGCCGCCGGTGTTCGAGGGGGCCGACTTCGCGCTCAAGCGCACCTTCGACGTGATCGGCGCCGCGCTGCTCGTGCTGCTGCTCTCGCCGGCGATGGCCCTGATCGCGCTGGCGATCAAGCTCAGCTCGCGCGGCACGATCCTCTATCGCTCGATGCGGCCGGGGATCGGCGGCAGGCCCTTCCCCTGCCTCAAGTTCCGGACGATGGTCGCCGGCGCCGAAGGCCTCCAGGACGAGCTCGAGGCTCACAACGAGCTCGAGGGCGCCCTGTTCAAGATCCGCCGTGACCCGCGCGTCACGGCCGTCGGCCGCTTCCTCAGGCACTGGTCGCTCGACGAGCTGCCGCAGCTCTTCAACGTCCTCCGCGGCCAGATGTCGCTGGTGGGCCCGCGGCCGCTGCCGCAGCGCGACTACGACCGGCTGGGCGACTGGCATCGCAAGCGCTACCTCGTGCTGCCCGGCATGACCGGCCTTTGGCAGGTCTCGGGCCGCTCCGAGCTCGACTTCGACGAGCTGGTCCGGCTCGACTTCCTCTATCTCGAGCGCTGGTCGGTCTTCCTCGACCTGACCATCATGCTCAAGACGATCCCCGCCGTCATCCGCGGTCGCGGCGCCTGGTAGGGCGCTCGACCTTCTCCACCGGACCGGCCACCACCAGGGACTTCGTCAGCGGCCCCAGCCGCTCGCGCACGAGGACGCCGTCGGGGAACAGCGAGCGCAGCTCGCGCGGCCCGAGCAGCCGCACGTCCTCGAACGGGTCCTTGGACACGCCGAGGCGCCAGAGGCCCCTGCGGGCGGCGAGCGGCAGGAGATGGAAGAGCGGGAGCAGGACGTGCGGCTCGACCGGGAACCAGCGGTTCGGCGTCTGGACGAAGTAGCGGCCCGACACGCGCCGGATCTCGCCCGCGACCTGGCCACGGTCGGAGGGCGGCACGTGCTCGATCAGGGAGGTCGAGTAGGCGATGTCGAAGCGGTCGTCCGGGAAGGGGAGGCGGCGCGCATCCGCCTGCACGAAGCGGTCGCGGCCACCGGCGAAGGCGGGCCGGTCGGTCATGTCGACGCCGGTGACCCGAGCCCCGGGCTCGAGCGCCGCGAGCCCGGTGTTCCCGCAACCCACGTCGACGACCTCCTCATCGCTCGTGGGCCGCATCAGCTGGTGGTAGAGCTCCCTGCGCCGGCGGCGGCTGCGAGCGGAGAACCGCTCGGCCACCCTGGTCCGCAGGCCGCGGCGGGCCTCGCGGTAGACCTGTGGAGGGGTGCCGGTTGCGCGGGTGCCCACCGCGAGATCGTAGGTCGATCGCTCAACCTGAGGCCG
>JBJMLJ010000620.1:0-7505 GCA_045805365.1 Thermoleophilaceae bacterium | reverse complement strand
CTCGGGATCCGGAAGGGCTTGACCAGGAAGGCCTGGATGCCGAGCGCCAGGCCGAGGGCGACGGCCACGATCGTGACCAGCTCGACCAGCGATCCACGGGCGCTCTGCTTGCCTGTGCGAGCCACTCGGCTTCGGCGGAACGCGCCCCGGCCTACGACTCGGGCTCGGGGTCGCCGTCTCCGGAGGGCTGTTCGGCGGTGGGCTCCCCTTCGGCCTGAGTCGACTCCGGAGCCGGCTGCTCCTCCGACGCTGCCTCCTCGGCAGCCGCCGCCTCCTCCTCTTCCTGCGCGACCTCTTCGGCGAGCTCCTCCTCGCCGGGCCGGGCGGCCTCGTCCTGCGCCGGCATCGCGCCGGCCTCGAAGGCCTTGTCCTCGTCGCCGGCGACCCAGCGGCGCTCGCGGACGCGCGCCCCGCGGCCCACCCGCTCACGCAGGTAGTAGAGCTTGGCGCGGCGGACGTCGCCCCGGCTCGCGATCTCGACGCGCTCCACCTTCGGCGAATGCAGCGGGAACGTCCGCTCTACGCCCACCCCGAACGACTGCTTGCGGACCGTGAACGTCTCCCGCGCGCCGTGGCCCTGGCGCTTGAGGACGATTCCCTCGAACACCTGGGTCCGGCGGCGCTGGCCCTCGACGACCTGGAAGTGGACGCGCACGCGGTCGCCCGCCCGGAAGGAGGGGACTGAGCGCAGCTGCGCACGCTCGAGGCTGTCGATGACACCGGACATGAGAAAGTGGAGGCTCAGCCGGGGCGACGAGGCCTGCAGCCCCGGCAGGAAGCGGCCGCGAATGGTAGCGAGGTCAGGCGCGCTCTCGGCTCTGCTGCAACCGCCATTCCCGAATCCGCGCGTGGTCCCCCGAGAGCAGGACCTCCGGGACGGCGTGGCCGCGCCAGTCGGCCGGCCGGGTGTAGTGCGGATACTCGGGAGCGCCCTGGAGCGCCTCGCTGAACGACTCCTCCACCGCGCTCTCCTCGTGGCCGAGGGCTCCCGGGAGCTTGCGGATGACCGCGTCGCAGACCACCATCGCCGCCAGCTCGCCGCCCGACAGGACGTAGGGCCCTATCGAGATCACGTCGCTGGCCAGGTGCTCGTGCACCCGCTCGTCGAAGCCCTCGTAGCGCCCGCAGAGCAGCGTCAGCTCGGGCTCCCCGGCGAGCTCGCTGGAGAGGGCGTCGTCGAAGCGGCGCCCTCCCGCGGCCAGCGCGATCACCCGCCGCCGGCGCGGCAGCTCGACGGGATCGACCTGGTAGCGCGCCCTGAGCGCCGCCTCCACCACGTCCACCCGCAGGACCATCCCCGCCCCGCCGCCGTAGGGGGTGTCGTCCACCTGGCCCGCCCCGAGCGGCGTGGTGGCGCGGAGGTCGACCGTCTCGAGCGAGTGGCCCCGCTCGGCAGCGTTGCGCACGTGGCGCTGGCCGCGGAACCAGTCGAACCAGCCGGGGAAGAGCGTCAGGACGTCGATCCTCACAGCCCGAGGAACTCCCTGTTCACCTCGATCACGTCGTCCACGGAGACGATCGCGTCGGCGATGAACGGAACCAGGGTCCCGTCCTCGAGCTCGAGCAGCGAGCACGAAGGCCCCTCCAGCACGCGGGCGACGCGGCCGAGATCGCGCACCTCGCGGCCCACGAGCGCCTGCGCCAGCCACTCGTCCGATTCGAGGGCGTCGTGGACGAGTAGCGGCTCGCCGCTCACTGCGACGACGTCCTCCCTGGCGTCCAGGCCCGACAAGCGGATGAGCGGCCGATCGTCCGTTCCGGCGCGCCGCACCACGCGTCGCTCCTCGCCGCCCACCACCACGGCGGTCATTGCGGGCAGCGGATGCTCGGCCGCCTCGACGTAGAAGCTGCCGTCGCGCCCGTGGGCCCGGCCCACGCGCCCGGCGCTCACGAGGGTCAATCCACCACGTCGACGAGCACCCGGCGCCCGTCGCGCGCCGACGCCGCCCGCAGCACCGTGCGCAGCGCCGCCACCGTCCGGCCTCCCCTGCCGATCACCTTGCCGGCGTCGTCCTCCGCTACGTGCAGCTCCAGGACCAGGGTGCCGTCGTCCTCCTCGAACGACTCGACCGAGACCTCGTCCGGGGAGTCCACCAGCGAACGGGCCAGGTACTCGAGGAGTGCCTCCACGGGCTCAGCTGGAGGCGGTATGGCGCGCCTTGATCAGCCTCTTGACGGTGTTCGTCGGCTGCGCGCCACGAGCAAGCCAGTGCTGCAGGCGCTCCTCGTCGACTTCGATGGTCGAGGGATTCGTCTGCGGGTTGTAGTGCCCGATCGCCTCGATGATCCGGCCGTCGCGCGGCGAGCGCTGATCGGCCACGACCACGCGCCAATGCGGGTTCTTCTTGCTTCCCACTCGGGTGAGGCGGACTCGTACGGACATGAGCGGGAAGAGGTTAGCGGCCAGCCCTGGTCAGCGACCGCCCGCCAGCTGCTGCAGGGAGGGCATCTTCCCCTGCGAGAGCTGGCGCATGACCTTCTTCATCTGACCGAACTGCTTCACGAGCTGGCCCACTGCCTGCACGCTCGTGCCGGAGCCGTGGGCGATCCGGCGCCGCCGGGAGCCGTCGATGATCGTGGGATTGCGGCGCTCCTCGGGCGTCATCGAGAGGATCATGGCCTCGAGGCGGTCCAGCTCGCGGTCGTCGACCTGGAGCGCGCCGAGCTCCTTGCCCACCCCGGGCATCATGCGCAGGAGGCTCGTCAGCGGGCCCATCTTGCGGACCTGTTTCAGCTGGTCGAGGAAGTCGTCGAGGGTGAACTCCTGCTTGCGGATCTTGCGCTCGAGCTCCTGTGCCTGGCGCTCGTCGATCTGGCGCTCGGCCTTCTCCACGAGCGTCATGACGTCGCCCATGCCGAGGATGCGCTGGGCCATCCGGTCCGGGTGGAAGCGCTCGAAGTCGGCGAGCTTCTCCCCCGTCGAGGCGTAGAGGATCGGCTTCCCGGTGACCGCCTTGACGCTCAGCGCGGCGCCCCCCCTGGCGTCGCCGTCGAGCTTCGTCATCACGACGCCGTCGAAGTTGGCCGTCTCGGCGAACTGCTCGGCGACGTTGACCGCGTCCTGACCCGTCATCGCGTCCACCACGAGCAGCACGTCGTGCGGCTTGACCCGCTTCTTGACCTCGGCCAGCTCCTTCATGAGCTCCTCGTCGATGTGGAGGCGACCGCTCGTGTCGACGATCAGGGCGTCGCGGCGGTCCTGCTTGGCCTGGTCGAGCGCCCACTCGGCGATATCGACCGGGTCCCTGCCCGTCCCCTGCTCGTAGACCGTCGCGCCTGCCTGGCCACCGATCTTGACGAGCTGGTCGACCGCCGCGGGCCGGTAGACGTCGCAGGCGGCGAGCGCCACGTCCATGTCGTGCTCCTCGCGCAGGTGGCGGGCGAGCTTGCCGCAGGCGGTGGTCTTGCCCGAGCCCTGGAGCCCGGCCATCAGGATCACGGTCGGGCCCTGCTTGGCGAAGACGAGGTCGCGCCCGGCGCCGCCCATCAGCTCGGTGAGCTCGTCGGAGACGATCTTCACCACCTGCTGGCCCGGGTTGAGCGACTCGAGCACCTCCTGCCCCGCCGCCCGCTCCTTGACCGCCGAGGTGAAGTCCTTGACGACCTTGAAGTTGACGTCGGCCTCGAGCAGCGCCAGGCGGACCTGGCGCATCGCCTTCGCGACGTCGTCCTCGCTCAGCTTGCCGCGCGAGCGGACGTCGCCGAGGGCGGCCTGAAGGCGGTCTGACAGCGTGTCGAACACTCGGCTCAGCGTACTCTGCGGGCGTGGACAAGCGGGGCGCCTCGACCTTTCTCAGCGTCAAGCTCTTCAACCCGCTGGTCAAGGCGGCGACGAACGCCGGGATACCGCTGCCGGGCGTGGTGATCCTGGAGACGACCGGCCGCAAGAGCGGCCAGCCACGCCGCACGCCGGTGGGTAAGGCGGTGATCGACAACACGCTCTGGATCGTCGCCGAGCACGGCCGACGCGCGGGTTACGTCCGCAACATCTCGGTAAATCCGCGGGTTCGGGTGAAGATCGGCCGCCGCTGGCGGACCGGGACCGCGCAGGCGCTCCCCGACGACGACCCCCGCGAGCGCCAGCGGCGCATCCCCAACAAGCTCAACTCGGCGAGCGTGCGGGCGATGGGCAGCGACCTAATGACGGTCAGGGTCGACCTGGATCCGTAGGCGGCGGGGGCGGCGGGCCCTTCGGCGGCGGCGGGCGGTCCCCCTTCGGCAGCGCCTCGCTGATCGTCCCCAGCGCCTGGGTGAACTCGCTCGGGATGATCCAGATCTTGTTCGACTGGCCCTGGGCGATCTGCGGCAGCATCTGGAGGTACTGGTAGGCGAGCAGCTTGGGGTCGGCGTCGCCGGCGTGAATCGCGGCGAACACCGTCTCGATGGCCTTCGACTGGCCCTCCGCAGAGAGGATCTGCGACTGCCGCTGGCCCTCCGCTCGGAGAATCGACGACTGCTTCTCGCCCTCCGCTGTGAGGATCTGGGACTGCTTCACGCCCTCCGCGGTGAGGATCGCCGCGCGGCGGTCGCGCTCGGCGCGCATCTGCTTCTCCATCGCCTCCTGGATCGAGGGCGGTGGGTCGACCGCCTTGAGCTCCACCCGGTTCACGCGGATGCCCCACTTGCCGGTGGCCTCGTCGAGCACGGTCCGGAGCTCGGCATTGATCGTGTCGCGCGAGGTGAGCGTGTCCTCCAGCGTCATCCCCCCCGCTACGTTGCGCAGCGTGGTGACGGTGAGCTGCTCGATACCCGAGATGAAGTTGTTGATCTCGTACGTCGCGGACTTGGGGTCGGTGACCTGGTAGTAGATGACGGTGTCGATGTTCACGGTCAGGTTGTCCTCGGTGATCACCGGCTGGGGCGGGAACGAGACGACCTGCTCGCGAAGGTCGATCAGCGGCTTGATGCGGTCGACGTAGGGCACGATCAGGGCGAGTCCTGCGTCGAGCGTCCGGCTGTAGCGGCCGAGCCGCTCGACGATCCCGGCCTTGGCCTGGGGAACGATCCGGATCCCGCGCGACAGCGTGATGAGCACGACTGCCGCTACGACGATGAGCACGATCAGGGTGGCCAAGGACACACCTCCTGTTTTGCGAAGCAGCCGGCTCGACCGGCTGCGCACGTTTTCATTTGATTGCGAAGCAGCCGGCTCGGCCGGCTGCGCACGATGGCATCACTCCGAGACGAGCGCTGTCGCGCCGTCGATCTTCATCACATGGGCGCGGGCGCCAGGCTGGAGCACCTCGTCCTCGTCATAGGATCGCGCCGTCCAAATCTCCCCGCCGATCTTCACCTTGCCGGAGTTGATATCCACGCGCTCGACGACGACGGCGTGGGAGCCGACGAGGGCGGCGGTCCCGGTACGCAGGCGGGGCGGCATCTTGATGTGGCGCCTGGCGATTGGCCGCAGGATCCCCAGCGAAGCGATGGCGGCGACGACGAAGACGATCCACTGGGCCACCGCGCCCGCGCCGGCAAGGGCGACGATCGCAGCGGCGAGCGAGGCCAGGGCGACGGGCCCGAGGAAGAACGCGCCCGGCGTGAGGATCTCGCCGACGGCGAGAAGCCCCGTCGCGATCATCCACCAGACCCAGGCGTCCATCTGTAGCCGATCCTAGGGCTATTCGAGGATCGCCCGGGCGAAATCGTCCGGGTCGAAGGGGCGCAGGTCCTCGAGCGCCTCGCCCGTGCCGATCAGCTTGACCGGCACGCCCAGCTCCTCGGCGATGGCCAGGGCGATGCCGCCCTTGGCCGTCCCGTCGAGCTTCGTGAGCACGATCCCGCTCACCTCCACGGCCTCGCGGAAGAGCAGCGCCTGCCTGAGCCCGTTCTGGCCGGTTGTGGCGTCGATCGTGAGCAGCGTCTCGTGCGGGGCGCCCGGCTCCTGGCGGGCGATGACGTTCCTTACCTTGCGCAGCTCGTCCATCAGGTGCTGCTGGGTGTGGAGCCTGCCGGCCGTGTCGACGATTACCACGTCGTGGCCGCGCGCCCGGGCGGCTTCGATCGCGTCGTAGGCGACGGCGCCGGGGTCGGAGCCCGGGTCGCCGCGGACCAGCTCGGCGCCGGCGCGCTCGGCCCACACGTCGAGCTGCTCGGCGGCGGCGGCGCGGAAGGTGTCGGCCGCGGCCAGCAGGACCGAGCGGCCGAGCTCCTTCTGGAGATGCCAGGCGACCTTGCCGATCGTCGTGGTCTTGCCGCTGCCGTTGACGCCGACCATGAGGATTACGGTCGGGCTCGCGGTGAGGTCGATCGTGTCGCCGTCGATCCGCGAGGTTTCCGCCAGCAGCTCCCTCAGCCGCCGCGTGAGGTCCTCCCCGCCGGACAGCTCGCCGCTGCTCGCCTCGGTCTCGAGCCGCTCCACGATCCGGGCGGTCGTCGGGGCGCCCACATCGGCGTAGATCAGCGTCTCCTCGAGGCGCTCGAACGCCTCATCGTCGAGCGACTCGAAGACCGTGGCCTGGAGCTCCGCGCCGAGCGCCTGCCGCGTCTTGCTCATGTTCTCGCGCAGCCGGCGTAAGAAGCCGCGGCGCTCGGGCTCATCCGCCTTGGCCTCCGCCTCGGCCGGAGGCTCGGCCTCACCCGTTACGAAGAGCTCTCTCCAGCTGCGCGCCATCGCGGCGGCAGCTTACGCCGCCGCCGCGCACGCGAATGGCTCTAGTCCGGCTTCACCTGAACGATCTTGACCCGCCGGACGTTCACGTCGCCGTAGCGCTCCTCGCGGGTCTTGTCGGGTGCGCACTTCTTCTTCGTGTAGTCGATCTTGCCGACCACGCGCACCTTGTCGCCGGCCTTGGGCGACTCGCCGGAGCCGTACCCCGAGAGCTTGACCTTGAAGCCGTTCTCGTCCGTCGCCGCCGTGAAGGTGACCTCGTCGCCCTTCTTGACGCCGGAGCGGCGGGCGTGCTTGTTGGCGCCCGTGACGGTGAGCGTCACCGAGGCCTCGTTCGTGTCCGTCGTGGCCGGATCGTCGGGCGTGAAGCTCACGAGCTTGCCCTTGACCACGTAGGCCGGGTGGATTACGCACTTCGAGTGGTGGCCACCCTTGTGCTTGCCGTGATTTGCGTGGTGCGCCTGCGAGACCGCCGGCAGTGCGGCGAATGCGAACACGGCCAGCAACAGGCCGATGGGTCGAAGCTTGCGAAGCACGAATTTCCTCCCTGACGCTCGGTTTCCACCGATTAGAACGCCGGCTGAAGCGCGAGGTTGTGGGGTTCGGCGCCTAGGCCGCGGCTTCGTCGGCCGCCGCCGGGCGCCCGGACAGCTTCCGCGAGATGACCCGTGAGACGCCGTCGGCGCCCATGCTGACCCCGTAGAGCGTGTCGGCCGCGTCCATCGTCCGCTTCTGGTGGGTGACGACGATGAACTGGGCGCGGTCCGAGTAGCGCCGCACCAGCTCGAGGAAGCGGTCGATGTTGATGTCGTCGAGCGCGGCCTCGACCTCGTCGAGGATGTAGAAGGGGCACGGCCTGGCCAGGAAGACGGCGAACATGAAGGCGAGCGCTACG
>JBJMLJ010000619.1:0-2403 GCA_045805365.1 Thermoleophilaceae bacterium | reverse complement strand
GCCTCGGCCGCCTGGCGCACGATCGCCAGGCCGAGCCCCGACCCCGGCTCGCCGCGCGCGTCCTTGGCGCGGTAGAAGCGGTCGAAGACGTGGGGGAGGTCCTTCTCGTCGAAGCCCGGGCCATGGTCGCGCACGGTCAGCGTGCCGTCGGCCAGGCCGACCTGGATCTCCCCGCCCGGAGGGCTCCACTTGCGCGCGTTCTCGATCAGGTTCGAGACGGCGCGGCCGAGCCGCTCGGACTCGCCCTCGACGACAGTCGGCTCCAGATGCAGCGCGAACCGGTAGCCGTCGCCCGCCCGGCGCCGCGCCCGCTCGACCACCGACTCGACCACGCGGTCGAGCCTCACCTCGTCGAGCTCCTCGCCGGGCTTCGCGCCGCGAGCCAGCTCGACCACCCCGGCGACGAGCGACGTCAGCTCGTCCAGCTCCTCGAGGATGTCGCGCCGCAGGTTCTCGCGCTCGCTCTCCGGCAGCCGGTGTGCGTCCTCGAGAACCTGGATGTTGGCTCTAAGGCTCGCGATCGGGGTTCGCAGCTCATGGCTGGCGTCCGCCACGAGCTGGCGCTGGGCCTCGACCGACGCCTCCAGCGCGTCCAGCGTCCGGTTGAAGCTCTGCGCCAGCCGGGCGAGCTCGTCCTTGCCGTCGGCGTCGATCCGCTCGGACAGGTCGAGCCCCTCGCTCAGCGCCTCGGTGCGGCTCGTGAAACGGCGGATCGGGGCGAGCGCCGCCTGGGCCACCCCGGTCCCGAGCGCGACCGCCAGGGCGACGCCGGCGGCCACCGAGAGGAGCAGGATGAGTACGAGGTCGTCGAGGGTGTGATCCACCTCGGTCAGCGGCCGGGCGACCTGGACGGCGCCCTCGGCGCCGAGGCCCACCGTCAGCACCCGAAGGTGGGTCCCCTTGACGTGCATGTCGGTGAAGTAGCGGCCGGAGCCCCGCCGGGCGATGTCGCGGGCGGGGCTCTGTACGGGCAGGGACGAGCTCTCGCCGAGCTCGCGGGCCACGCTTCCGTCCCGCCCTACGACCTGGACGTAGCCCGCGGCGCCGCCGAAGGCGGGCGCCGGACCCGGCGGCAGCCCGTGGTCGTGGTCGTGATCTCCCTTGGGCGGCGGCTGTGAGCCGCCGGGACCGCCGCCCTCGCCCTGCTCCGGCTGACGCTCGTAGAAGTGGGCCCGGTCGCGGAGCGAGCTGTCGATCTCGCCCCGCAGCTGCGAGCGGACGGCCGCGTAGGAACCGACCGCGACGCCGACGACGGCGACGGCCACCGCGATGCCGGCCACCAGCGCGATCCGGCCGCGGAGGCTCACGGCTCGCGGAGGACGTATCCCACGCCGCGCACCGTGTGGATGAGCGGCCGCGCGCCGGCGTCTTCGAGCTTGCGTCTCAGGTAGCCGATGTACACGCGCAGGGCGTTGGAGGTGGGACCGAAGTCATAGCCCCAGACGCGGTCGTAGATGAGGCTGTGGGGGAGTACCCGGCGCGGGTTGAGCAGCAGCAGCTCGAGCAGCTGGTACTCGGTCCGCGTCAGCTCGACGAACTCGCCGCCGACGTTCACGCCGTGGCGGGCGCTGTCGAGCTCGAGCTCCTCGAACGACACGGCGTCGGGGTCGCCCTCGCCGTTCGCGCGCCGGACGAGCGCCCGCAGGCGCGCCTTCAGCTCGCCCACGTCGAACGGCTTGACCAGGTAGTCGTCGGCGCCGGCGTCGAGCCCGTCGATGCGGTCGGAGACGGCGTCGCGGGCGGTGAGCATCAGGATCGGCACGCGGTTGCCGCTCGCGCGCACGCGGCGGCAGACCTCGAGGCCGTCGATGTCCGGCATCGCGATGTCGAGGACCACGGCGTCGGGACTCGCGGTCGCGAGCTCCGTGAGCCCCTGCTGGCCGCCCTCGGCGATCCGGACCTCGTAGCCGCCCAGGGTCAGGGCGCGTCGCAGCGCGTCGCGGAGAGAGCGGTCGTCGTCCACCACCAGGATCCTCATGGCCACACCATTGTGACCACAGGAATGCGGTTTCACGGGCGCTCTTAGATCGGTCTTAGGTCCCCCTTAGCGCGCCCTCAGGGAGGGGTTTCAGGATCGCCTCGTGCACGTTGACCCCACACCCCACCTGCTCTGGATCACGAGCCGGGCGGCCGGCATCGTCGCGCTCGGCGCGGCCAGCCTGAGCGTCTCGCTCGGGCTCACCATGAGCCTGCGCCTGCGCGGACCGCGCCGCGCGGACCTCCGCGTCCTGCACGAGACCCTGTCGCTCTCGGCCCTGGTGGCGATCGCGGTGCACGGCGCCGCCCTCCTCGGCGACGGCTTCCTGCATCCCTCCGTCCTCGACATCAGCGTGCCGTTCGTCAGCTCCTACAAGACGTTCTGGACGTCGCTGGGCATCCTCTCCGGCTGGGCGCTCGCGCTGC
>JBJMLJ010000618.1:0-6728 GCA_045805365.1 Thermoleophilaceae bacterium | reverse complement strand
GACCCGTAGCGGAACGCGTTGAGCTCCGACCTGCGCGAGCCGGTCGGCGCCAGGTCGGGATCGTCGCGGTCCGGCGTGAGCTCCAGCGGCGCCCCGCTGCGCCAGCGCCCGACGATCTTGGCCGCCAGGAGCTCCTCCGACATCCCCAGCTCGGGAGCCTCGGAGCGCAGGTAGGACTCGAAGGCGCCCACGTCCTGGTGGAGCTTGCGGACGACCATGAAGCTGCCGTTGCGGCCCAGCGGGTCCGGCGGCTCGGTGGCCACGAGCCCGTCCTCGTCCGGGTAGCCGAGCACGAACTCGCCGGGGGCGATGTCGTCCCAGGCGTTGTCGCGCGACGGCGTGCCCCGGCCCTCGTGGTCGTGGGGCCCCGCCAGCGGGTCGTCGATCGTCGGCTGGGACAGCCCGTCGGCGAAGCCGAAGTGCTCTCGCACGGCCTCGTTCTCACGCAACTGGAGCAGCATGCCGGCGCGCTCCTCATGGGCGACCGAGATGCCCGGGCCGAGCCGGCCGCGCAGCGCGGCGGCGGCGTCGTCGCGCGCCGCCTCGCTCTGCGCAGCCACAGTCACCAGCACATGCGGCCTGCCGTCGCGCAGACCCTCGTCCCAGCGCTCGGGCGCGCTCTCGTCCGTGTCGCCCAACACGTCGGACCGGGTGGTCATCCCGGCGCGGAACTCCTCCGGGAAGCTGTCGAGCAGGTCGTCGCGAACGCCCAGGGCCCGCAGGCCCTCGTGCGTGATCGCCACGTTGACTGTCTCCCGCGGCTTGCTCTCCCACGGCTGGGCGCTCGTCACCTCGCCGGCGAGCTCGCCGACGAGCCGCCGCCCGGCCGACCGGTCGTCGACGTGCAGGAACGCGTAGAGCACGTGGGCGAACGAGTTGCCGTAGCCGCAGAGGATGTTCCCCTGGAGGTCGCTCTGATCGACGTCAGGCAAGGCCGGCCTTCCCGAACTCGGCCCGGAGCTGCTCCGGATCCATCGACTGGGCGCGCGGGGCGAAGTCGCCCAGCCGCCGGCGCAGGTCGAGCCCCTCGAGCACCTCGTCGAGCGTCGCGCGCGGGTAGGCGGACACGAACAGGTTCGTTCTGACCCGGTGCCGCTTCAGGTAGTCGACGAAGGCGCCGCGGTCCGCGGCCCCCGGGTAGCCCTCGCACTGGCCCCAGATCTCGTCGGCCTCGTCCGCCATGTGGGCGGCGATCTGCTGGAGGTAGTCGTCGTCGCTCTTGTCGTGGGTCGCGCTGAACAGGAGCTGGGGGCCGTCTCCGAGGTCCGGCATCACGACCCAGCGGCCGAAGTGGGTGCCGGGAAGGCGAGCGAGCGGGCTCCGCTCCTCGTCGGGGATGCGACCGAGCGCCGCGCGGAGCGAGCCCTCGTCCTTCACCGGGGTGAGGACGGTGAGCGCCCGGGACTGTCCGCAGGCGTCGGACAACTCAGATGTCGAGCTGGAGGTCGGACACCAGCGCCCGGTACTCGTCGGCGAACCTGGATGCGTCCATGTCCCGGGCCCGCGAATTGAAGTCCCGCAGCCGGTCCCGGACCCGCAGTCCGGCGAGGATCTCCTTGGTGCTCGCCTCAGGGTAGGCGCAGTAGTAGTGCGCGCTCTTGACGACGCCCTCCCCGATCCAGTCCTGAAGCGACTGCACCGGGACCGGGCCGGGGAAGCCCTGCGAGCTGCCCCAGATCGCCGTCATGCCCTTGGGGAAGACGTACGAGAAGGCCTCTATGTAGGCGTCGGGCGTGCCGTTGAAGTTGCTCTCGAAGAACAGGTGGGGGCGGGAGCGGCCGAGGACGGTCCAGCGGGCGTAGTGGATCAGGCGCAGCCTGAGCACGGTGAAGCGCGGCAGCGGGAGGACGGTGGCCGCCCAGAAGAGGAAACGCAGCCACATCCGCCCGCGCGAGCTGATCGGCGTGATCAGGTTCAGCGCCGAGGCGCGCGGATCCCGGCTAGCCGGCATTCACGTGTTGCTCGACGATCCCGAGACCGTGCTGCTCCGCAAGCTCCCGGGCGTGCTCGACGAGCTCTCCGGCCCGTCGCGCGTCGCCATCGCCGTCCCTCGTGCGGAGCATCTGGGCGTAGTCGCCTGCCGTCAGCCCGAGCCACGGCCGCGCGCCCGTCCTGCCGTTCATCTCCAATGCGGCCTCGAAGTGCCCGGCCGCCTCGTCGAGCCGTCCCAGGGTGGTGGCGAGCTGGCCGAGGTGGCGCGCGGCGGAGCCGATGGTGATGCTCGCCACCCGGCCCAGGACGACGTTGCGCTCGCCGAACGGCAGCAGCAGGTCATAGAGGACGGCGGCCGCGGCGCGGTCGCCCAGCCTGGCGCAGGTGTCCGCGGCGCGGCACATGGTCAGGAGCCAGGCGCTGTCCCTGGGCAGGTCCGTCCAGCCACCGGCGCCGACCGTCTCGAACTCGGTCCGCGCCTTGGTCGTGCGGCCGAGCTCCGCGTAGAGAAGCCCGAGGGTCGAGCGCCAGCCGTGCAGGTGCGGGTACTGGTCGACGAAGGTCCTCATCGTCTCCTCGAGCTCCTCGAGGCGGCCCTGCGCGTAGCGCAGCGTCGTGAGCTGGATGGCGTAGAGATGCCGGGCGATCCGCTCGTCCGCGCGCCGTCCGAACTCGAGCGCCTCCTCCATTAGGCGCTCGCCGTCCTCGAGCCGTCCCGCCATCAGCGCCCGCAGCGCCCTGAGCCCCGTGACGTGCCAGAGGTAGCGGGGCTGGCTGAGGTACTCGGCCCGTTGCCGCGCGGCCTGGAGCTCGGCGTCGGAGCCCGCCATGTCGCCCGCCTCCAGGAGGCAGCTGACGTGGAAGGCCCGAACGCGGAGCGCGGTCTCCTTGTCGCCGGCGTGCTCGGCGAGCTCGATGACCTCCTCGGAGAGCGTGGTTCGCTCGTCGAGGTTGTCCGGCCCCCAGGTCGCGCCGAGCCGCGCGTCGAGCACCGACGCCAGGGCGCGCTCGTCGCCGATGCGACGCGTGATCTCGACGGCCTGGCTGCTGAGCTTCTCCGATCGCCCGCGCGGTGGGGCGTAGTAGACCTCGGTGGCCAGGCGGGCGAGCAGCGCGGCGCGCAGCAGCGTGTCCTCCTCACCCAGGGCGGCGAGGGCGTCCTCGAGCAGCTCGATCACCGACTCGTCGACGACGCCGGTGGTCCAGTAGCGGCCCGCGAAGCCGAGCGCCGCCTCGGCCTGCTTCTCGGCGTCGCCCAGCCGGCGGGAGAGGGCGGCCGCGTCGCGGAAGGCGTCCTTGGCGGCGACGGGATCGCCCGCCTTGCGAAGCGCGGCGCCCAGCTCGATGAGCAGGTCGCGCCGGGCGGCCGGCTCCGACGGCTCGCGGCGCTCCAGGGCCGCCAGGGAGCGCTGGTAGTGGCGGACCGCCTCCTCGAAGGCGAGCTGCGCCATCGCGCGGTCGCCGGCCCGAGTCGTGTAGTCCATGGCGCGCCCGAGGTCGCCGCCCGGCGCCGCCAGCAGGAAGTGATGCGCCAGCTCGGCGAGGTGCGGCTCCGGGTCCTGCGCGTACAGCGCCTCGAGCCCCTCGGCCACCCGGCGGTGGAGCTCGACCCGGGCCGTGGCGCCAAGCCCGTCGTAGAGCACCTCGCGCACCAGGGCGTGCACGAACCTGTAGCCGCCGAGCACCGTGACCTCCTCGGCCACCAGCCCGCCCGAGATCACCCTGTCGAGGATCCGGAGCAGCCGGTCCGGCGGCAGCTCCGAGACGCGCTCGAGCGCCGCGAACGTGAACTCCTTGCCGAGCACGGCGGCGAGCTGAAGCACCTCGATCGCCTCGTCGGGTAGCGGCGCGAGGTGGCGGTTGATCGCCTCCCGCACGCTGTCCGGGACCGGCACGTCGCCGCTCAAGAGCTCGTCGGGCCACTCCAGGCGGCCCTCCGCGACCAGCAGGCGCACGAGCTCCTCGACGAAGAACGGATTCCCCTCGGTCGCGCGGTGCAGCGCCTTGGCCAGCTCGCCCGACTCCAGCCCGGTGCGCTCCTCGATGAAGCGCTCGACGTCTTCCTCGCCCAGCCCCGCGAGCGGCACCACGTTGCCGTCGCGTGCGAGGCGCCCGATCACCTGGGAGGCCTCGACCTCGAGCGGCCGGTAGGTCGCGATCGCGAGGATGGACGCGTCGCGCATCTCGTGGGCGAGGAAGTCGAGCAGCAGCAGCGAGGGCTCGTCGGCCGCGTGCAGGTCGTCGAGCACGACGACGAGCGGACCCTGGCGGCTCGCCTCGCGCAGGAAGCCCGTCACGGCGTTGAAGAGGACGAAGCGCGCATCCTCGGACTCGAACTCGGCGTCGCCGTTGGCGGACGCCTGGCCGAGCTCCGGAACCAGCTGCGAGAGGGGCTGCGCCGCCGGGCCCAGCCGCTCCAGGACCGCCTCGGCCTGGCCGGCGCGGGCGTACGAGCGCAGCACCTGCACCCAGGGCCAGAAGGCCGGGGCTCCGCCGCCTTCCCAGCAGCGCCCCCACACCACCTGGCCGCCCCGCTCGAGCGCGGCGGCCGCGACCTCGTCCGCGAGCCGGGTCTTGCCGACGCCCGGCTCGCCGGAGACGAGGAAGAGCGATCCGTGGCCGCGCTCGGCCTGCGACAGCGCCCGCCGAAGCTCGCCGAGCTCGCGGTCCCTGCCCAGGAGGCTGGCGGTGGGCCTGCCGTCCCTCGCCTGCGGCGACGGCTCGGCAGCGGAGACCTTGGCCGGGTCGGCGGCGACGGGCCCGCCGACCTCGAGGCCCGGGCCGGTCAGCGCGAACAGCTGCCACTCCCCGGGGATCCCGCGGAGGTCGTGCTGGCCGCGATCGACCAGCTCGAAGCCGGAGCCGCTGACGAGGTCGCGAACGGTCCTCGAGGCGAGGACCTGCCCGGGTCCGGCGAGCGCGCTCACGCGTGCGGCCACGTGCACCGCCATCCCCACGAGCGAGTCGTCGAGCAGCTCGCACTCGCCCGTGTGGAGGCCTACGCGCAACCTCAGGCCGAGCGGCGCAACGGCGACGCAGGCGCCGCCGGCCCACGCGAGCGCCGCCCGCGGGGACTCGAAGGCCACGAAGAGCCCGTCGCCGGCCTTGGCGGCGATCCGGCCGCCGTGCGCGTCGGCGAGCTCACGCAGGAGCTCGTCGTGGCTATGAAGGAGGTCGCGCCAGCCCGCGTCGCCGAGCCGGGCCACGTGTCCGGTCGAGTTGACGATGTCCGTGAAGACGAGCGTGCGCAGCGCCCGGCCGCTCGCCGCCGGCGCCGGCTGGGGCTGTGCCTCCGCGCGATCACCCACCCGGACCTCGAGGCCCGGCACGGGCCGGTAGGAGCAGAAGGTCCCTGTGCTGATCGCCGCCTCCAGCCGGCGGCCCAGGTCCGGGTCGTTCTCGGCGATTCGCTTGAGGGCCGACCTGATCGCCCGGGTGACGTTGACCCGCGCCCGCTCGGAGCTGGAGGCCGCCTTGCGGTCCCGGCCGCCCAGCCCGACCGCCGACGCGATCTGCTCGGTCAGCGCGTCGAGCTCCTCGCGGGCGCCCGCGGCGCGCTCGGGATCCCCCCACGACTCGGCCTCCTCGAGCTCGCCCCGGAGCTCCTCGATCCGCTCCCGGTAGGCGGCCTTGGCCGAGTCGTCGAGCAGCTCGCCGGCGTCGCCGAGCCCGGCCGCCACGCTGAGGCCCTCCTCCGGCGCCGCCGCCGCCCGCGTTCCCCCGCCCACGAGGTCGGCCGCGGCGAGCTCCACGTCCGGGTTCTCGAACAGGGTCGCGAGGTAGCGCAGGCCCTTGCTGTCACGCAGCCGCAGAGCACCGTTTTCGTGCTCCACCGTCCAGTACTCGCCTTCGCGGCGGAAGAGCGCACGCCCCGCGTGGGTTGACTCCGGGGCGGTAGCACCTCCCTCGACCTTGGGACCCAACTCGACCTGCCTGCGAATCCGGGGGGTTGCCCCACCAGGGTAGACCGGATCCCCGCACTCGGTAAGGTCCGGATGGGTGTGAGCCGGGGCATCGATGTCATGCACCTCGGGCGGGACCGCGTGATCTGCGCCTATGACGTCGGCGGCGCGATCGTCGACCCGGGGCCCACCACGTCCGTCGAGACCCTCATCGACGCGCTCGGTGGCGCGATCCCGCGCTGCCTGATGCTCACGCACATCCACCTCGACCACGCCGGAGCGAGCGGGGTCCTCTGCGAGCGCTTCCCGGAGCTCGTCGTCTACGTCCACGAGAGCGGCGCGCCGCACCTGGCGGACCCGACCAAGCTGCTCGAGAGCGCCACGCGGCTTTACGGCGACGACATGGAGCGGCTCTGGGGCGAGGTCGCGCCCGTCCCCGAGGAGCGAATCCGTCCGCTGAGCGGCGGCGAGGAGGTCGAGGGCTTCAAGGTCGCCTACACGCCCGGCCACGCCTCGCACCACGTCTCCTACCTCCACGTGGACAGCGGCGACGTCTACTGCGGCGACACGGCCGGCGTTCGCATCCCGCCCCACGAGCACACCGTCGCGCCGACGCCGCCGCCGGACATCGACGTCGAGGCCTGGCTCGACTCGCTGCACACGATCGCGCGCTGGAACCCGATCGCGCTCTGCCTGACCCACTTCGGCCGTGTCACCGACGTCGAGGACCAGATGCACCGCGTCCGGACGTCGCTCGTCGAGCACGCCGACATGGCGCGCCGGGGCGGGGAGGAGGACTTCGTCCGAGCCATGGATCGCGAGATCCGGGACGCGACCGACGCCGAGGCGGCCGAGCGCTTCGTCCAGGCGGTTCCCCCCGAGCAGGCCTTCCAG
>JBJMLJ010000617.1:0-4719 GCA_045805365.1 Thermoleophilaceae bacterium | reverse complement strand
GCGGATCCGCTGGTTCGAGCGCTACTCGCGACCGCGGCTCAGCGGGCTGCTCACCCATCGGCTGAGCGGGGTGCTGTTCGGCGTCGCCGTTCTCGGGCTCTCGCTCACCGCGTTCGTCGCCCCGCCATTCTCCGGCCTCGACACGCTGCCCTCGCTCGGGGTCGTCGTACTCAGCCTCGGCTTCCTGCTCGGGGACTTCGTCCTCGTGTGCGCGGGGCTCGTCATCGGCGCCCTCGGTGTGGTGGCGGTCATCGGCCTGGGCGGGCTCGCCGTGCGCGAGGTGCACCGCCTCTTCTAGGGCCAGCCGGCGGCCGCGACCGGCGCCTGCGCCGTGAGCACGCGGCCGTCGCGCGACGGGTCGGCCATCGTCGCGGGCCCATGCCATTCCCTGACGACCATGAACAGCGTCCTCCCGTCGGCGCCGCCGAGCATGCAGGCGAAGCAGCCGGCGTCGAGCTCGATGGTCTCTAGGACCTCACCGCCCTCGGCGACGCGCACGCAGCGGCTGTTCGGGACGTCTCCGTACCAGACGGCGCCCTCGGCGTCGACGCAGATCCCGTCCGGGACGCCGTCGTCCAGCTCCGCCCAGGCACGCTGGTTCGAGAGGGTCCCGTCGACCGCGATGTCGAAGGCCGTCAGCTTCCTCGCGTAGGACTCGGCCACGATCAACGTCGAGTTGTCGGGCGTCACGGCCATGCCGTTCGGGAAGGCGACGTCCCCGGCGACCCTCCGGGCGGCGCCGTCCGGCGTCACCAGGGCGATCGCCCCGGGCGCCGGGTCCTCCCCCGCGGCCATGTCGAAGCCGATGTTGTTCACGTAGGCGTTGCCGCGGCCGTCGACGACGATGTCGTTCCAGCGCGGCTCGTCCACTCCGTTCAGGTCCGCGTGGATCACGAGGGACCCGTCCGGCTCCCGCCGCAGCAGGAGCCCGTCGGCCGACGAGACGACGAGCAGCCGCCCGTCGGGGAGCCAATCGATGCAGATCGCCTGGAACGAGGGGAAGTCGAGCCGGACCGCCACCTCGCTCTGGCCGTCGAGATCGACCGCGACGACCTCCCGCGCGCCCCAGTCGGACACCCAGAGGCGGCCGTCCGGCCCCCAGCGAGGCGACTCGCCGAAGACGAGGCCGGACAGCAGGGTCTGGACTTCGCTCGTCAAGCGGCCGAGGCGCCCGAGTAGCGCAGCGAGCCCGGCGTGGTCAGCGTCTCGCCCGTCTCGAGCAGGGTCTTGAGGCCCGAGAGGATCATCGGCCAGCCGCCGTAGAGCTCCGGGTTGGCGTCCTCGCGCAGCTCGCTGTGGACGACGGTCAGCCGGCAGGAATCCTCGCTCACGGGCTCGATCTCCCACGCGACCCTGGACGGGCCCTGCGCCTTGACCTCGTCGCTCCAGAGGGCGGTGAAGCTCTGGACGAGCCGCCGCGGAGGATCGACCTCGAGGTTCTCGCCCTCGGCGATGTCGAAGACGCCCGGCACCGACGCCTTGTAGCCGGACCCCTGCGTCCAGTCCGAGTGCGTCTCGACGCCGAAGTTGTACTTCGCCCTCTGCTTCGGATCGGTGATGGCCTCCCAGAGGCGCTCGGGCGTGGTCTTGATGAAGATCTCGAACACCGCCACCGTGTCGCCTTCCGCGAGCACGAGTCCGGCCTCAGGTGTCTTCTGCATCTTCGGTTCCTCCTCGATCGATCTCTTCAGCCCACTGAGCGCGGCGGCCCAGGGCTCGGCGTACTTGCTCACCCACCTGTCGTGGACGAGCCGGATGGGGACGGTGTTCAGGAAGTGGAGCTTCTCGCGACCGCGCCTGCGCGTCGTCACGAGGTTCGCCTCCTCCAGCACCCTGAGGTGCTTCATCACGCCGAAGCGGGTCATCGGCAGCCGCCCCTCGAGCGCGGACAGCGTCTGCCCGTCCTCGACGAACAGGGCATCGAGCAGCTGCCGCCGCGTCGGGTCCGCAAGCGCTCTGAACACCTCGTCCACTCCGCCCATTATATGTGACCGTTGGGTCACCTATCAACCCACAGCGCCCCGAACGTCCCGCAGCAAGGCCTGGAGGCCATATTCCGGGAGTTCGGCGCGGTGTTAGCGGAGCAGGCGCAGGTAGGCCCGCAGCGTGCGGCGGGCCGCGATGGTGCGACGGGAGCTGACGGCGATGTAGCGGACCCGCTTCCGCCGGAGCCCGAACAGCCGAGGGCTGCGCGGGTTGGCGCGGGCGAGCGTCTTGCTGAGGCGCTTCAGGCGCGGGTAGGCGCGGTGCAGCGCGCGGACGCTCGTCCCGGGATGGATGCGGCGGTTGCCGTGGCGCGGGGCGGTCGTCTTGACGAGCGCGACCCGGCCCCGGCGGTTGAACACGGCCGAGACCTTGCCCCTCCTGCCCTTGACGCACCAGGTCCAGGTGCGGGCGGTGTGGCTGCGCGGCGCCGGCACGCGCCGGAGCAGCGCGCGGCGGCTCAGCCCCAGGCGGACCCGCCCGATGTTGCGCGGGCCGATCGGGGCGCGGCGCGCGAGGCAGCCGGGGCGGCCGCCGACCGGCCAGGCGCTGGCGGCGACGCGCAGGACGTAGAAGCCGCTCGTGCCGTCCGAGTACCAGATCTCGTGCCGCTGGGCCGCGAACGCCGGCTTCGACATCGCGAAGTTGCTGCCGTCGAAGCCGTTCTCGACCGCCTGCCTGGTCGGCGCCACGAAGTAGCCGATCGCCTTGGGGTGCCTCAGGTCGCTGATGTCGAACACCCGCAGGCCGGAGGAGATGAACGAGCAGGCCACGATCTGCGGGTTCATCTGCGTGGGGATGTTGCAGTAGTGCGACGCGTAGCCCTGGGCGGGATCGATCTGCCCGGGATCGTGGCTCGCGGCCGCGTGGTCCGCCGGCTGGTCGACCTGGAGGCGCAGCAACGAGACGACGTGCGGCTTGCGCTCATCGGTGATGTCGATGATGCGAGCGCCCCCGACCTGGTTCTTGTCTCCGTTCCGGGTCGTCCCCTGCGTGTACTCGTCGATCTCGAGCAGGTAGTGGCGGCCGTGCGCCGTGAACGGGATCGCGTTCTGCGGGATTGACGCGGCGCGCCAGGTCAGGCGGCTGATCTCGCGGGTCTTCGGATTGGGCTTGCGGGCCTGGATCTGGCTGGTGTCGAGGATGAGCAGGTTCCCCACGCTCTCCGAGCTGCCGTAGGTGCCGGGGTCGGCGATGTAGGCGCGGTTCCCGCTCGCGCTGATCGTCATGCCGTGGGAGAGGACGTTGCCTTGCCAGATGGCGTGCGGGTGAGCCGGATCGGTCACGTCCACCGCGGTGATCGCCTTGAACGCGGTGCTGGCCGCGTAGAAGGTCCTGCCGTCCGCCGAGAAGCCGCTTTCGTGCCCGAGCCGGGCTACCGGCGAGGTCGACTTGAGCTGCGGATGGCGGCAGTCGGAATGGGCGTCGTAGATCGAGACCAGCCCGGGCTCGGTCGTCGGGTTGCCGTTGACCGCCGCCAGGAGCCCGCGCCTGGTGTTCAGGTTGAGCGACTCGTGCGGCGACATCATCGGCAGCTCCGTGAGCGTGTCGGTCTGCTTCGGATGCGCCGGGTCGGACATGTCGAGCACGGCCACGCCGAGCGAGTCGGCGTTGAGCTTGAAGGCGTTGATCGGGAACAGCAGCGCGGTGTCGTAGAAGGCGCACTCGTGGCCGCGGGTGTCCACGTAGCGGAGGACCTTGAAGCCTCCCGAGTGGCCCTGATGTCCGATCAGCTTGAGGTTGCACCAGCGGCCGTTGGTGGCCGAGTCCGCCGGCACGCGGCCCTGGACGCCGGTCTCGGGCCGCGAGCCCGGTCCGCAGTGGGCCGGCGGCGTGGCGACGAGGGGCGGCTCGGCGTTGTGCTGGATCGGCACGGCTGCCGGCGTCTCCCCGCCACCCTGCCCGAGGGCGAGCAGGTCGTTGAGCGGGCCGGGGAGCGCTCCGATTGCGTTGAGCGGGGGGACCACCAGCGCCGCCGCCACGACGACGATCAGGAGGCCGCGCGTCGCGAGAGTCACCAGCCGGCTCACGCGCTCGATCCTAACGCCGGGTAAGCGCGACCGGCGCCGCGACAGTGTCGCCCCAGGCGTCGCTGATCGTGATCGAGGCCGTCTGCCCCGTGCGGAGCGTCGCGCGCGATAGGAACTGCCCGTTCGCGCCCGGAGTCAGCCGCTCCGTGGTCGAGCCGATGACGACCTTCGCGGTGAGGTTGCCGGTCGCGTCGAGCCAGGGCCGGAACGAGCAGTCGAGGCAGTAGTGCTCGACCTCGTTCATGCCGGTGCCGGAGTAGCCGCGAACCGCGTTCAGGAACCGCGCCCCGGTGCCCTTCTGGTCGGTGGCCGTGTCCGGGAAGTCGACCGGGCCGATCCGGAACGCGACCGGCGCGTCGTTCGGCGCGAACGCCGGGCGCGCGGTGTGCCGGACCGTCTGCTCCTTGATCTCGTGCGTGGGGCCGGCGGCGAAGGCCACATGCCCCGAGTCGTCGACGTGGGCGTCGTCGACGCTCATCCCGTCCCAGGGCCTGACCTCGAACGGGTTCGACACGCGCGTGTACGCCTTGTCGGCGTTCCCCTTCCGCCACAGGCCGTGGACGACGAAGCGGTACGGGCCGGCGGGCGTGGCGGTGTAGGCGTGACCCTGCGGATCGACCAGCGGGAAGCGCGACACGAAGGCCTCGAAGCTGGCCGTCCACTTCCAGACCTGGCCCCCCGCCCGGTAGGTCACGATCCCCGCCGG
>JBJMLJ010000616.1:0-2292 GCA_045805365.1 Thermoleophilaceae bacterium | reverse complement strand
CGCCTCGACCGGGCCGGCGTCCCGGCCACCGGCGCGTCGCTCGGCACCTCGGGGACGAGCCACGTCCTGCGCGTGGTCGTGGCGCCCTGGGCGAGGGCCAAGATCGTGAACGCGGTGTCCGGCCTGGAGAAGGGTCCTCAGCAGAGCGGGGTCTTCGCGCGCGTGGCTCACGGAAAGCTGGAGCTGCTGAAGCCGGACGGATCGGTCGCCCGGACGGCGCCGCCCGGCACGGGGCTGGTTGCGGCCTTCGCGCCGTCGGAGGACCAGATCGCCTGGCTCCTCACCGGCCTCGATCAGGGCGGGGTCCAGCGCGCGGCCGACGCGCTCGACGGGCGGACCCTGGCCGACGCCTACGCCGTGGTCGCCACGCCGACCGGCACGGTGAAGCTGCCGTGAGCCTCGTGCCCGTCTACCGCCCGCGGCCGAGCCCGCTGCATACCGCGCGCGCCTCGGTGGCCGCCTGCTTCTGCTGCGCCTTCGCCCTCGTCGGCGGGCTGTACGTGCACCCGCTCGTGCTGGTCGCGGCGCTTGCGGGGGTGGTGCTGGCCGCGGTCTCCGCGGGGGTGGGCCGCGAGATCGGCCGCTCGCTGAGGCTCTCGTTGCCGCTCGCCCTCCTGATCGCCCTGATCAACCCGATCGTCTACCAGGGCGGCGACACGGTGCTCGTCCGCGGTGGCGTGTTCCTCGGGCGGCGCGTGGACATCACCCTCGAGGCGCTGCTCTCGGGCGCCTTCGCCGGGCTGCGCGTCGTGGTCTGCGTCACCGCGCTGGGGCTGCTGTCCGCGGCGGTCGATCCCGACCAGCTGCTGCGCCTGTTCCGGCGAGTCTCCTACCGCTCGGCGCTGACCGCCTCGCTGGCCACCCGGCTCGTCCCCGTGCTTGCGCGCGACGCGTCCCGGATGAGCGATGCCGCCCGCTGCCGGCCGGTGCCGCCCGGGCGCATGGCGGTGGCGCGGGCCGCGCTGTCGGGAGCGCTCGAGCGCGCCGTGGACGTCGCCGCCGCGCTCGAGGTGCGCGGCTACGCGAGCGCCGGCCGGGTCCACTCCGCGCGGCCGCCGTGGTCGCGGCAGGACATCCGCGTGGCCACGGCCGCCCTCCTGTTAGCCGCCGTCGCGATCGCGGGCAAGCTGGCCGGCGTCGGCGACGTCCAGGCCTACCCGCGCCTCGAGCTAGCCCTCGGGCCCGGCGAGATCCTGCTCGCCGCCGTCCTGCTGGCCGGCGCGGCTCTCCCGTTCGCCGGCAGGGCCGTGCGGCTGGGGGTCGCGCGTGGCTGAGCCGCTGGTGCTGGCGGAGCGCTTCACCTACGCCTACCCGGAGGGCGACCGCCCCGCGCTGCGCGACCTGAGCCTGACGATCGAGTCGGGATCGCTGACCGTCCTCGCCGGCGCGTCCGGCTCCGGCAAGTCGACCCTGATCCGCGCCCTCTGCGGGCTCGTCCCTCACTTCCACGGCGGGACGGCGTCGGGCGAGCTGCGGGTCGGCGGGCTCAGCGTCCGCGAGCACGGGCCGGCCGAGCTGGCGGGTCTGTGCGGCACCGTCTTCCAGGACCCGGAGACGCAGGTGGTGATGGGCGGCGTGCGGGCGGAGCTCGAGCTGCCGCTCCAGCAGCGGGGCGAGAGCGCGGCGGCCGTCGCCCGCGCGGTCGAGGAGGTCGCGCTCGCCCTGGGGGTCGCGCACCTGCTCGACCGGCGCACGGAGACGCTCTCCGGCGGCGAGCTCCAGCGGGTCGCCATCGCCGCTGCGCTCGCGCACCGGCCGGCGCTGCTGCTCCTCGACGAGCCGACCTCCCAGCTCGACCCGGTCGCCGGCGACGAGCTGATCTGGACGCTGCGGCGGCTGAACGAGGAGTGGGGGACGGCGGTGGTCGTCGCCGAGCACCGGCTGGAGCGCTGCCTCCCGGCCGCCGATCGGGTGATCGCGATGGACGAGGGCTCGCTCGTCTGCGACGCCTCGCCGTCCGCGTTCCTCGAGTGGGCGGTCGACGGCGGCAGCGACCTCGCCACGCCGGTGGCCCGGATGTTCTCCCGGGCCGGGCTGGGACCGCCGCCGGCGTCGGTCAAGGCGGCCCGCGGCGCGCTGCGGCGAGCCGGGCTGACGCCGCCGGCGCCCGATCTGGCGCGCCCGCGCGAGCGGCGCCGGCGGGATGCCACGGCCTTGAGGCTCAAGGGGCTCTGGTACGAGCTGGAGGACGGCCCCGCGGTGCTGCGCGGCGTGGACCTGTCGCTCTGGCCGGGCGAGCGAGTCGCGCTGATGGGGCGCAACGGGGCCGGCAAGAGCACGCTGCTGCGCCTG
>JBJMLJ010000615.1:0-3733 GCA_045805365.1 Thermoleophilaceae bacterium | reverse complement strand
TGCCGGGGCTGGCCGGGACGGGGGAGTCGGCGTTCAGGCTCGCCTTCGCGGGCTGGACGTTCCTGCTCGCCGCCTCGGTCCTCGGGCTCTGCGCCGCGCTGGCGGAGCGGACGCGCGGCGAGCGGCGGAAGGCGATGCTGGCCGCGGCCGCAGGCCCCCTCCTCTGCGGGGCCATGATCCGGACGCACTTCGACCTCGCGCCCGTGGCCCTCACGCTCGCGGCGCTGCTGTTGATCGTGCGCGACCGGCCTCGCCTCGGCTTCGTCGTCCTGGGCGCGGCCGTCATGACCAAGGGCTTTCCGCTGGTGGTCGTGCCGGTGGCGCTCGCCTGGCTGCTCGGACGGGGGGAGCGCCGGGCCGCCGTCCAGGGGGCGGCGGCCCTCGCGCTGGTCGTGGTCGCCCTCGCCGGACTCGCCCTGGCGATCTCGCCCTCGGGAGCCAGGGAGGCGGTCCGCTACCAGCTCGATCGCCCGGTCCAGGTCGAGTCGCCGCCGGCGATCGTGATGCTGGCGCTCGACAACGTCGGCCTCGGCAGGACGACCAGCGTGAACAACCACCGCTCGGACGGGCTCGAGCACCCGGCGGGCACCGCGCTCACGCTGGGCTTCGAGCTGGCGATGCTGGCGGTGGTAGCAGTTCTGGCGCTCCGGGCGGCCCGGCGGCCCGATCCGCGGACGCTCGTGCTCGCGTCGCTCGCGGCGGTGGCGGCGTTCGCGGTGCTCGGCAAGGTGCTCTCGCCGCAGTTCCTCATCTGGACGCTGCCGCTCGGGGCGCTGGCGCTGGCCTGGGGGGAGACCGTCCTGGCCGCCGCGGTCGGCGCGGCGACGGTCCTGACGCTTGCCGAGTTCCCCTCCCGCTACTTCGACCTGGTGGCGCGCAAGCCGCTGCCCGTCGCGATCGTCGGGGCGCGCGACGCCGTGCTGCTCCTCGTCCTCGGCCTGGCGCTGAGGGCCCTTCAGGCTCCCGGCACGAGGAGCTGGCGGATGGCCGTGGCTCGGCCGTCGCCGTCCGCCTCGACGAGCACGGCGTTGAGCCATGGATCCTCGTCTGAGGTCTCGAAGCGGACGTTGGTGTAGCGGAGGAAGCGCTCGAGCGCCTGCTCGCGACGCACGCCGATCACGCCCCCGCGCGGCCCGGTCATGCCGACGTCGGTGACGTAGGCGGTGCCGCCGGGCAGGACCCGCCCGTCCGCGGTGGGCACGTGGGTATGGGTACCGACGCAGGCCGTCACGCGCCCGTCCAGGTGCCAGCCCATGGCGACCTTCTCGCTCGTCGCCTCGCAGTGCATGTCGACGAGCACGTAGTCGGTCTTGCCGTCGAGCTCCGAGAGCGCGGCGTCCGCCTCGGCAAATGGCGAGCGCGCCGCCTGCATGAACACGGTCCCGGACAGGTTCACGAGCCCAAGCCGCGCGCCGGCTTTCTCCACGACCGTCGAGCCACGCCCGGGGCTGCCCCTGGGGTAGTTCGCCGGCCGGATCACCCGCTCGTCGCGGTCGAGGAAGCCGTACACCTCGGAGTGCCGGTAGGCGTGGTTGCCGAGAGTGAGCGCGTCGACGCCCAGGCCCAGCAGCTCGCGGGCCGTCTTCTCGGTGATGCCGACCCCGCCGGCCGCGTTCTCGCCGTTGGCGACGACGAAATCGGGCTCGTGCTCCTCGCGCAGCCCGGGCAGGACGGCCGCGAGCGTGCGCCGGCCGATTCCGCCCACGACGTCTCCGACGAACAGGAGCTTCACGCGGGGCGATTCTGTCAAGGTGACTCGAATGGAGCAGCAGGCGGCAGCGCCCCCGGCCGCCGCGACCGTCATCGCGGCGAAGGCATTGGTTAAGCGCTTCGGCGAGCGGCACGCCCTGAAGGACGTCTCCCTGACGGCGTCCCGTGGCGAGCTCGTCGCCGTGATCGGCCCCAACGGCGCGGGCAAGACCACCCTGCTCTCCATCCTCGCCCGCATCCAGGACCCCGACTCGGGATCGATCGACTGGCCGAGCGGCGAGACCGGCTGGGTCCCGCAGCAGCCCGCCCTCTACGGGAAGCTGACCGTCGAGGAGAACCTCTCCCTGTTCGCCCGCCTCGAGCGGGTGGCGGACGTGGGCGGCACCGTGGACCGGATGCTCGACCTCAGCGGGCTCGCTGACCGGGCCGGCGACCAGGTGGCCGAGCTCTCGGGCGGCAACCGCCAGCGGGTGAACATCGCGATCGGGCTGCTCGCCGAGCCGGAGCTGCTGCTGCTCGACGAGCCGAGCGCCGCCCTCGACCCCCGTCAACGCGCCCGGCTGTGGGAGTTCATCCTCAGCCTCGCCGGCGGCGGCACGACGGTGATCTACGCGACCCACAACGTCCAGGAGGCCGACCGCTACGCCGACCGCGTGATGGTCCTGGCCGACGGCGAGGGGCTCTTCACCGGGCCGCCGCGCGAGCTCGAGTCGGTCGTCGGGGCGGCCGGGGACGAGGGCGACTTCGAGTCCGCGTTCGTCGCCTTCCTGCACCAGCGCGGTCACTAGCGGATGCGCTGGCTGCTCCTGAAGGACCTCCGCATCCTGCGCCGCTCGCCGCTCCTCGTTGCGCTGCTCGTCCTCTACCCGATCGTTGTCGCCGTCCTGATCGGCTTCGCGATCTCGCGCGGGCCGGACAAGCCCGAGGTCGCCTTCTACAACGCGCTGCCGTCGTCCGAGAACAGCCTCCAGCTGGGCGGCACGCGGGTCGACCTCTCCAGCCAGGCCGGCCAGCTGTTCGGGGCGATCAAGCCGATCAAGGTCCACAGCCGCGAGGCGGCGATCAAGAAGGTGCGCGACGGCGACGCGCTGGGCGCCCTGATCATCCCGGCGGACCTCACACGGAACCTCCAGACTGGCCTCCAGCCGGGCACGGTCGACGTCTACTACAACGCCGAGGACCCGGCCAAGCGCCGCCTCGTGGAGAACACGATCAAGTCCGAGGTGCAGACGGCCAACGGCGCCCTGACCAAGCTGATCGGCCGCGAGGCGCTGAAGCTGCTCGGCCTGATCGAGACCGGCGGCCAGTACTCGTTCCTCGGCCGCAGCTTCGACGTGCTGGGGCTCGAGCGCTCGGAGCGGATCCTGCTCCAGGCGCGGCAGAAGCTGCCTGCCGGCTCACCGCTGCGAAGCCAGGTCGACAGGGTGATCGCCTTCTCCCGGCTCGCCCGCGACAACCTCTCCTTCTCGAACGACGTGCTGTCGGTGGTAGGCGAGCCGCTGCGCGTTCGCTCGCACGTGATCAACGGCGGCACCACATCGCTCAACGCGTTCGCGGTGGCACTGGCGGTCGCGGTCACGATCATGTTCATCACCGTCCTGCTGGCGGCCGGCACGCTCGCGCTCGAGCGCGAGGAGAACGCCTTCTCGCGGCTCGTCCGCGGCCTGGTCTCGCGAACCTCGCTGCTGCTCGAGAAGGCCGGCCTGTCAGCGTTCTGCTCGCTGGTCGTCTGCCTCCTGATGCTCGCCGGCCTCGGCCTCTTCGTCGACCTGCGCTGGGACCGCTTCCCGCTCTGGGTCGTGGCCCTGGCGGCGGGCGCCCTCGCCTTCGCGGCGATGGGCTTGGCGATCGGAGCCGTTACGCGCGAGGTCCGCGCGGCATCGCTGCTGGCGTTCATGCTGTCGCTGCCGCTGGCGTTCCTGGCGCTGGTGCCGTCGGGGGCGGTCGCGCCCGGGCTGTTCGACCTGATCCGCGTGATCTCGGCGCTGTTCCCGTTCAAGGCCACGCTCCAGGCCCTCGACGC
>JBJMLJ010000614.1:0-6683 GCA_045805365.1 Thermoleophilaceae bacterium | reverse complement strand
GACGGATCGGAGAGATCGACGCCTTCGAGCTCCTCCCGGACCCGCCGCTCGACGGGGGGATCCGCGACGATCGCCCCGAGCGCCCGGTAGGCGTTCGCCGCGAGCGTGTCGCGCGTGGCGAACATCATGTGCGGGATCTGCTGCACGACGCGGGTGCGGTCGGTCTGCGGCGCCTCGGCGAAACGGGCGAGCAGGGTGTCGGGCTCGGGGTCGGCCAGGTAGCGCTCGAGCCGACCGTAGAAATCGTAGTAGCGGTCCGAGCCCCCAGGACCGGGGAGCCGGTTCGCCTCGAACAGAAGCTTCTCGAGCAGCCCGCTCAGCTCCTGGTCCTCGCGGGCCCGGTCGCCGAAGATGACGCGCAGCATGATCCGGTCGAAAAGCCGCTCCCAGTCGGTCCATTCCAGGCAGTCGGAGAGCCCCAGCCCGTCGACCTCCTGCTCGGCCAGCGTCAGGAAGCGCTGTCCGAAGGGGTGCACGCGCTCGGAGGTCGCCAGCACCGACTCGTTGAAGTCGCGCCGGTCGCGCCAGTCGTCGCCGCGAGAGAGGGTCAGGGCATCCGGTTGGAAGTGGGCCATGCCCTTGGCCTTGGCGCCGGAGTCCGAGGCGTAGACCTCCGCGGACTGGTCGAGCACTTCGCGGATCGCCTCCCGGCCCCAGACCACGACGATCCGGCCGCCGAGGAGCCGTGCGCCCTCGCCGCCGTGCTTGCGCCGGATCTTCCCCAGGGCCTCGACGGCGCGGCGATCGGTGTCGAGCCTGGTGAGCATCTTCATCGCCCTTGGACCGGGGGCGAAGAGCCCGCGTATCACGCTCGGGAGGATGCCGGTGCGGAGCACCCGGACGCTCTCCACGAGGGACGCCTCAGGCAGCCCGCCTCGAGCCGCCGCGGCCTCGCGAGGTGCCTCTGCCACCCCCGAGATGCTCACGCGTTGATCGCCTCGAGGGCCTTGCGGACGCCCTCGACCCGATGCCTGAACCTGCCGTCGGCGGTCCCGTCGGGCGAGATCCGGTGCCAGGGGAGGAAGGCGTTCGGCATCCCTTCCAGCGCCGGGGCGAGCTCCGGGTAGTGGCGGAGCAGCACGTCCTTCATCTTCGTCTTCGTGACCCAGTCGATGCCGGTCTGGGTGTAGACCTCGGGCCGGAAGTCGCTGGTGAAGAAGCGGTCGCTCTTCAGCCGCCGCGACGCCATCAGGATGAACACGCGGAAGGCCGTGTCCGAGAAGCCGAAGCCCGGCGGCAGCGGCTCCGCGTACATGCCCACCTGGAGGTCGACCTTGTCGATGTCGCCTCCGTAGACGCGGCGGATCTGCTCCGCCCAGTCCCGGTTGGGCGTCAGCTCCTCGAACGAGCGCACCCGCGGCATCCGCATCTCCTCGCGGAAGTCGTTGTATCGCGGGACGCCGCGCTCCCGGTCGCGGAGGATGTCGAGCGTCGCGAGGTCCATCAGCTCGCCGTCGATCCGCTTGAAGCGCTGGAGCGCCGCCGGGTAGTTGTGCAGCGTGATCGCGCCCGGGTGCTCGATCCCCATCGAGTAGATGAGGTCGGGGATCTCGTGACCGTCCATGAACGAGCGCGTGCTGGCGCCCTGGAGCTCGACGAACTTCTTCTGCTCGCTGAGCTGGCCGTCCTCGAGCCTGTAGAGGTTCCAGTCGTCACGCACGAGCGGATGCATCCGGTAGACCGACACGAACTCCTCGGTCAGCTGGAAGCGCGCGTCGTGGTGCTCCTGCGGCGAGCCCATGATGCCGCTGAACAGCTCGGAGTCGCCGAGGCGCCCGAAGCGGTCCTTGATGTTCTGGCCGAATATGCCCGACCAGTTGGTGTTCATGGCCACCCAGAGCGCCGGCGTGTTCACGATCCCCGGCGTCCACTCGACCGTGTGGATCTTGGCCATCAGCGCCGAGTTGATCAGCCAGGCGGTGTCGAACAGGCGCTGGTCGTTCCAGCGCGGGTTCTCCTTCTTCAGCACGTCGCAGATCGCGTTGTGCTCCTTGGTGAACAGCGTGTGGAGGCAGGACAGGCCAAACCACCAGTTCTCGTTGAACCCGGTGAGGTCGATACCGCTCTCGTTCGGGTCCTCGGGCAGGCGGCCGTTCGACTCGACCTTCAGCTTGCCGTCCTCGAACGTGCGGACGGCGTCCTGCTTCTCCTGGCTCGAGCCGTAGAGCTGCGAGCCGTCCCACCAGTGCGTCTCGGTGTTGCCGAAGTCGATGTCGCGACCGTTCCCGCTCGGCGCTCCGCCCGAGCTGTGCGCCGGGACCGAGACGGTCCGGCGCACATGCATCGGGTGCTCTGGCCAGTCGTCGTCGGCCTCGAGCGGGACCTCCATGGTCTCCTCGGGCTTGCCGCGGCCGTGGAAGAACCAGTTGTGGTTCTCGAACTGGATCCAGGCGGCCGCCAGCACATTGAGGGTCGTCGCCGGCTTGAACTCGTCGCGCGTCATCAGCTCGAGCGAGACCTTGCGGGCGCTCGGGTCGTGCAGCCGCGGCGGCTGCTCCGGCCTGATCCGCTTCGGGTTGATGTTGCGCGTGAAGGCGCTCCCCTTCGAGCCCATCTCCGGGTCGTTCAGGTCGTTCCAGCTGCCGTCCGGGCGGCGCGCCTTGAGCGCCTCCGGCGGCGGCTCCTCCAAACCGTGCTTGCGGATCGGCGTGGAGGTGTCGAACAGGTTCAGGTCGCGCAGGTCGAGTCGCAACGACAGGAGGTTCAGCGTCTTCAGGCCGACGGTCGGCAGCTCCCACCACTGACGGCGCTTGTTGATCCGGTGGAACACCGCGCCCAGCGCCCGGCTCGACAGAGATCTGCTCACGATCGTCCTCCCGCTCGATTGACCGCCTGGCGTGTAGCTACCACGGGTCAAGGCATCGGAAACCGGGCATAGGAACGTCGTGGCCGTCCAACATCAACCGCTGCTCCTGATCCAGGCCCGGAACCTGATCACGAACCTGGCGCTGCCGGCCTTTCTGACCAATTCGGACGGCCGGCTGCTCTTCTTCAACGACGCCGCCGCGGCCCTCCTGGGACGCCGCTTCGAGGAGGTCGGCCAGATGCCCCAGGAGGAGTGGGCGCGGGAGATCGGGCCCTACGACGACGAGGGCAAGCCGCTCGCCGTCGACCACCTCCCGCTGGCCACCGCCGTCCGCGACGGCCGCCCTACGCAGGGCCGCTTCCACGTCCGGCTCGAGGGCAGCGCCCTGCGCGAGGTCGAGGTCAGCGCCCTGCCCCTCCTCGAGCCCGGGTTCTACGAGGGGGCGCTCGTCGTCTTCTGGCCGATCGAGGACGCGGCCCCGGACACCACGTAGCGCCATGCGGGTCACGTTCTGGGGCGTCCGCGGCTCGGTCCCCGTCCCGAATCCGCACATGCTGGGCTACGGCGGGAACACCTCGTGCGTCGAGGTCGAGCTCGAGGACGGGACGCAGATCATCCTCGACGCCGGCACCGGCATCCGCGAGCTGGGCACCTCCCGCCACGTGGACGGCGGCTCGCTGCAGCTGCTGCTCACCCACCTGCACGTCGACCACATCCATGGGCTCCTGTTCTTTCCGCCGCTGTTCGACCCGGGCAACGAGGTCACGGTCTACGGCCCGCCGGCCCCCGGCCCCGACCTCGACCAGCGGCTGTCGCGTTACCTGTCGGCGCCGTTGTCGCCGGTCGACCTGCGCGAGCTCCCGGCGCGCGTCACGTTCGCCGCCTGCCCCTACGAGGATTGGCGGGTCGGCGACGCCCGCATCAAGGCCGCGATCGTCGCCCACCGCGGCGTCACGCTCGGCTTCCGCATCACCGAGGGCGACAGGACGCTCTGCTACCTGCCCGATCACGAGCCGGCCCTGGGCGCCGACATCGAGGACGCCAGCGACGGCTGGATCTCCGGAATGGCGCTGGCACACGGCGCCGACATCCTCATCCACGACGGTCAGTACGACGACGAGGAGTACCCGGCCCACGTCGGCTGGGGGCACAGCGGCCTGTCCGATGCGGTCGCCTTCGCGGGTCGGGCCGAGGTAGGGCGGCTCGTCCTCTTCCACCACGATCCCGGCCACGACGACGCGAGACTCGGTGAGCTTGCCGACGAGGCGAGGGACATTTGGCGGGGCCGCGGCGGCGACCCGGCCGCCGTCTCCCTGGCCAGGGAGGGCGACACGATCTCGGTCTAGCGCCTAGGCGGCCTCGGCCGCCGGCGGGGGATCGACCTCGTCGGCCCAGGCGAGGAGCTCGTCCACGTGCTCGTTGGTTATCCCGACCGCCGACTTCGTCTCAACGAGCAGGGTCGGGGCGCCGCGGGCGGTGGCCCAGTAGCGGCAGGCATCGTCGATGTTGTCGTCGATCCAGGCGGCGGGCCGGTCGCCCGCGTAGTCGTTGATCGCGTCCAGCTTCCAGTGCGCCGAGCCGAACACGGCCTGGCCCTGGAACATGAGGCAGGGGAGCTCGCGCAAGGGCAGATCGAGGATGTACGGGAGGTACTCATTGGCCTTTTCCTCCCATCCTGTGGCCCAGACGAGCTCGAATCGGCTGGACAGACGGATGAGCCTCTCGCCGACGTCCAGGGGGATGCAGTGGGCGACCCCGTCGATCCAGTGGAACGGACCCGGCAATCTCCCTGCATCTGGCGAGAATCCGAACACGCTTATGACCCCGTCTACGTCGACGAAGAGGATGGGTTTCCTGGTGTCTTCTGTCACTAAGGCTTATGAAACTTTTCGCGTGGGAATTCAGTAGCTTGACTAATGCATCGGCTTCTGGCTAAGGCGGGAGGCTCAAGGGCCGATAGCTCGAATAGCGGTTCGGGTAGGACCCCGTAGCACCGCAGCTCCTTTAGACCATGACTCTCCAGATCGGAATCCTTCTCGCGCTCCTGTGCGCGGTCGCAACCAACCTCGGCTTTCTGTTCAAGCACCGGGGCGCTTGCGCTGCGCCGGACGTGAGCATGCGCCACCCGGTGCGGAGCGCCGTCGGGCTCTTCCGCTCCAAGTGGTTCGCCATCGGCATGCTGGTCGCCGTGGGGGCCTGGTTCCTCCACGTGGCCGCCCTGGCCCTGGCGCCGCTGTCGCTCGTCCAGGCGCTGATCTCGGGCGGGCTCGTCTTCCTCGCCGTCCTCGCCGAGCGCTTCTTCGGCTGCTCCGTGGGCGGGCGCCAGTGGGTGGGCGTCGGGCTTACGGCCCTCGGCCTCGTGCTGCTGGCCGTCACGCTGCCGCACGGCACCGACGCGCACTCGCGCTACTCGACGGCCGGGATGATCGTCTTCGAGTCGGTGCTGCTGGCCCTCGGCATGTGGCTCGTCTTCTCCAAGCGCCTCGGCAACCACGAGCACCACGGCGTGCTCCTCGGCACCGCGGCCGGAATGCTCTTCGGCGTGTCCGACGTCGCGATCAAGGCGATGACCGGCACGGTCGGCAGCCATGGAGCGATGGGGCTCGTCTCGCCCTGGCTCCTCACCTGCGTCATCGCCTCCGTCATCGCCTTCTACGCGTCGGCCCGCGGCCTGCAGAAGGGCGAGGCGGTCCCGGTCATCACGCTCACGAGCGCCGCGGCCAACGTCTCCGCCATCACCGGCGGCATCCTCGTCTTCGGCGATCCAATGCCGGGCGACCCGGTGGGCATCGCCCTCCAGAGCCTCGCCTTCGTGATGGTGATCGCGGCGGCCGCGCTCACCCCGGCGCCGCTGCGCGCCGCACGCACCGCCGCGGCGACCGCCTAGCCCCGCCCGCCGGGCACCAGCGCGTTGCTACCATCACGCGCCGCATGCCCAGCATCAATCAACTCGTCCGCAAGGGCCGCCGCAAGCCCAAGAAAAAGGTCGCGACGCCCGGCCTGAAGTCCGGCCAGGGTCGCAAGAAGCGGATCGCGGCTCCACAGCGGCGAGGGGTATGCACGCGCGTGTATACGACCACGCCGAAGAAGCCCAACTCGGCGCTGCGCAAGGTCGCGCGCGTCCGGCTCACCAACGGCATGGAGGTCACGACCTACATCCCGGGCGAGGGCCACAACCTCCAGGAGCACTCCGTGGTCCTGGTGCGCGGCGGTCGCGTCAAGGACCTGCCGGGCGTGCGCTACAAGGTCGTGCGCGGGACGCTCGACGCCGCCGGCGTCTCGGACCGCAAGAAGGCCCGCTCCCAGTACGGGGCGAAGGCCAGATAGACGAATGCCGCGCCGCGCAGCAGCCGGAGTCCGCCCGATCGAGTCCGACCCGATCTACGGCTCCAAGCTCGTCCAGCAGGTGATCAACAAGGTCATGGTGGACGGCAAGAAGTCCCGCGCCGAGGGGATCGTCTACCAGGCGCTCGAGATCCTCTCCAAGCGGACGAGCCAGGACCCCGTTCCGGCGCTCGAGGAGTCGATCAAGCAGCTGACGCCGGTGCTCGAGGTCCGCTCACGCCGCGTAGGCGGCGCCACCTACCAGGTCCCCGTCGAGGTCCCGCAGCGCCGCGCCCGCACGCTGGCGGTCCGCTGGCTCGTCGAGTTCGCCCGCGGCCGCCGCGAGAAGTCGATGTCCGAGCGCCTGGCCGGCGAGCTGGGCGACGCCCAATCCCAGCAGGGCGGCGCCTTCAAGCGCAAGGACGACATCTACCGCATGGCCAAGGCGAACCAGGCGTTCGCCCACTACCGCTGGTAGCGGCCGGCGGGGTGGCCCGGCCCCGCGACGTGGGCTCTTTCAAGGGCGTATATCGCCCGTCAAAGAGCCCAGGTC
>JBJMLJ010000613.1:0-2835 GCA_045805365.1 Thermoleophilaceae bacterium | reverse complement strand
GGCCCTCGTCGCCGCGGGCTGCGGCTCCCACCACGCGAAGGAGCCGGCTCCGCGCGCGGCGCCCCACCTGCCGCTCTGCACCGGCCTGAAGGGGCGCGTGGTCGGGCACGTGAACGCGCCCGCCGCCACGGAGCTCTCGGGCCTCGTGCTGTCGCGCACCCACCGAGGGGTCCTCTGGACCCACAACGACTCCGGCGACAGCGCCCGGCTGTTCGCGATCTCGACGCGCGGCCGCCTGCTCGGCGAGCTGGACGTGGCCGGCGCCGAGAACGTCGACTGGGAGGACATCGCGGCGAGCGGCGGCTCGCTCTATGCCGGCGACATCGGCGACAACCTCGCCCAGCGGCCCGACATCAGCGTCTACCGCGTGCCCGACCGTGCCCTGTCGGGGACCGTGCAGGGGGAGCGCTTCACCCTCCGCTACCCCGACCGGCCGCACGACGCCGAGGCGCTGCTCGTCGACCCGTCGAGCGGAGCGCTCCTGATCGTCACCAAGAGCCTGAGCGAGCGGGCCGACTACTACGTGGCGGACCACCCCTCGAGCGCCGGGGCGACCACCATGCGGCACGCCGGCAGCATCCCGATCGGAAACGCGCTGCAGGTCACCGCCGGCGACGTCTCGGCGGACGGCCGCACCGTCGTCATCCGCACCTACGACCGCGCCTTCGTCTGGTCGCGGCGCCGCGGCGAGTCGCTCGTGGCCACCCTTCGCCGGCGCGCCTGCACGGCCCGGGCGGACCTGCTGGTCGAGGGGCAGGGCGAGTCGCTAGCGCTGACCCGCGACGGGCGCGCTTTCTACACGGTCCCCGAGGGGCGCCACCCGCCCCTCCGCCGCTGGGCTCCCCAGGGCGGATGAGGCAAGCGCGGCCTGGGCGCGCGCAAGGACGATCGCGCATGCCACGACGACGGCGAACGCGGCCAGGCGGAGCGCGGCCGCGGCTCCGCTGCCGAGCGGCTCGCCGAGGATCGCCAGGCCGGCCGCGATCGAGATCACGTACGTCCCGGCCGTCATCAGCGCGATCACCGGCACGGCGCGGCCGATCTGGAGCCCGCGCTGGAAGCAGAAGAAGGCGCCCAGGGTCGCCACCGCGGCCACCTCGAGCCAGGGCGAGCGGAGGACGGATCCGACCCCTTGGAGGCCGGTCAGCACCTTGATCGCGACGTCGGCCACGCCGTAGAGGACGCCGCCGGCGGCGCCGAGCGCCTCCGGGCGGCCCACCCTTGGCAGCCGGACGATCACGAGGGCGGCGGCCAGGGCGCCGGCGGCGGCGAGGAACAGGGCGAGCGAGACGTTGTGGAAGTGGCTGACCTCGGTGGCGCCGTGGGTGCCGAGCGAGAGGGCGACGAGCCCGGCCGCCATGACGAGGACGGCGGCAGCCTCGGTTCGCGTGAGCTGGTGGCCCAGCCAGCGGCTGCCCGCCGGCACGGTCAGGGCCAGCCCGCCGGCCACGAACGCCTGGACGAGCGAGAGCGGCGCCCTGTCGAGGGCGGCCACGTGCATCGCCCAGCCGGTCACGCCGAGGGCGAGGCCGGCGGTCCAGCGGGGCGAGCCGAGCAGGCCGCGGATCGTCGCGATCGGCCGTAGCGGGCTGATGGCGGGGGCGTCGAGGGCGCCCATGTGCTGGAGCAGGAAGCTGCCGTTCAGAGCCAGCGAGGCGAGCACGGCGAGGATCAGGCCGACGGCGAGCGCGCTCACGCCGACCTCTCGTGGAGCACCACGCTGGCGTAGCGGAGCATCTGCGAGAAGTGGGCCCGCCAGAGCGCCCAGTTGTGCTTGCCGCCGTAGGCCGACATGCGGACCTGCGCGCCGTCGGCTCGCAGCCGCCGGCCGAAGTCGACCATCGCGGACACCGGGACGTCGTCCTTGCGCCCCTGGTAGAGGTAGGCGTGCAGGCCGAGCCTGCGGATCTCCGGAGCCACGGAGCCAAGGTAGTCGGCCGGGCTGTTGCCGCGCAGCTCGGCGGGAGACGCGCCGCGGAACGTGAGCGTCGGCGTCTGGGTGAAGTAGCCCGACCAGCTCTCGAAGCTGCCGAAGACGTCCAGGTGGTGAAGGGCAACGTTGACGGCTCCGTAGCCGCCCGCGGACAGGCCGGCGAGCATGCGCGCGTCGCGATCGGCGAGCGTCGACCAGCGCGAGTCCACGGCCCTGACGGTGTCGAGCACGAAGTCCTCGTAGCGGCCGTCGCGGGCGTTCGCCCACTGGTGGTCGCTGCCGAAGACGCCCGTGTGGCCCTCCGGGATCACGGTGATGAACGGCCGGATCGCCCGGCGGGCGAGCAGCTTGTCGACGCGGACCCCCAGGCCGCCGGCGTAGACGTAGTTGAGCGCCTTGCCGGCCGGCGCGTGCAGGAGGTAGAGCACCGGGTAGCGGCGGGCGCTCGTGTACCTCGGCGGCAGGTAGACCAGGTAGTGGCGCTGCTGGCCGAGAGCCGGCGAGTAGAAGCCGATCTTCTCGAGCCGGCCGTGCGGGATGCCCGCAGGCTCGGTCGGCGGCGGGAAGCCCCTATATAAGTCGTAGTGGTGCACGTACATCCAAGCGCCGTAGAAGCCGGCGATTACCCAGAGCGGAGCGGCCAGCGACATGAGCCGGCGAGTCAGCGTGGCCGCCATGCCGCAGCGGCGCTGCTGGTGGTCGTGGCCGCGCTCGTCGCGGTGCTCACGGGCTTCGGCTGGCTGTACCTGCTGCGCGAGGCCGGGATCCTCGACCTGCCGCCGCGCATCTCGCGGGCGCTCGCCCTCCAGCAGCTCGCGGGCGACGACGCCCAGCCGCTCGCGCGGATGGCGGTCGCCTGGATCGGCAGCGGCGTCCTGATCGGAGCGGCCCTGCCCGGCATC